>JAYTVX010000190.1:0-4101 GCA_043743775.1 Bacteroidales bacterium
CCTGTTCCACCATTCAATTCACCACCAGCGTTCTGAATAATATTAAAAAACTGATCTTCTGGAACATTTTCTGACTGTTGGAACATCATATGTTCAAAAAGATGAGCAAAACCTGTTCGTCCTGTTTTCTCTCTGTTTGAGCCAACATGATATTGCACTGCAAATGCTACTATTGGATCAGATTTATCAACATGAAGTATTACATCAAGACCATTCGGTAAAGTGTATTTTTCATATTCTATTTTAACATCCTGTTCTTTATTCATAGAGCAAGATGATACCAGTATATATAACACTGGCAATAATAAACTAAAGATTTTTTTCATTCTTTTTTTATTTAGGATTAATCCTTAAAATTATTACAAAGATTTCTATTTTCATAGCAAACCAATCAATTGGGGTATTATTAAGATACTAATAATTCATATAATATTGATATACTGATGATTGCTAAATGCATTTATTAACAATCATCATAAGTATTAAATATTAATTTTGTATCGCTTTAAAAGAAGAAATGTTAAAAAAGATAAAATGAAGAATTTAAAATTTTATTGTAGTCTCCTTATTATTCTATCATGTTTTTCTTACCAGAACCTTAACGCTCAAACTGTTTATAATCAGCAATGGCCAAGCTTTCGAGGACCTTGGGCTTGTGGTTATATTGACAATGTCAAAACTCCAACCTCATGGAATATTGATAGCTTAAGTACCATAAAATGGAAGACTCCCATTCCAGGATTAGGTCACTCCTGCCCTACGATATGGGATAATTATCTCTTTGTAACCACTGCTAGGAGCGAGAAACAGGATGAATCGCTTAAAGTTGGACTTTATGGAGATATCGATATGGCCGATGATTCTTGCGTTCTCGAGTTTAAGGTTTACTGCTTAGATAAAGTTACTGGTAAGATTATCTGGGAAAGGGTTGCTCATAAAGGGATTCCAAAATCGAAACGACATACCAAATCATCACAAGCGAACTGTACCCCAGCAACAGATGGAACTCATCTGGTTGTACTATTCGGTTCGGAGGGATTATACTGCTACGATCTTACAGGAAATTTGCTTTGGAAAAAAGACTTAGGTATAATGAATCCTGGACCATTCAATGAACCAAGCATTGAATGGGGGCATGCAAGTTCTCCGATTATCTATAAGAATTATATAATTGTACAATGCGATAAATCGGTTGACTCTTACCTTGCAGCATTCAATATTGAGGATGGCAAGGAGATTTGGCGCACCTCACGCGATGAGGTTTCAACCTGGGGAACTCCAACCGTTTACACAAAGGATGGTCGTTCACAGATAATTGTTAATGGCTATAAGCATATGGGCGGCTATGAGCTTGAAACAGGTAAAGAGATATGGAAAATGAGCGGTGGTGGTGATGCTCCTTCAACAACCCCCGTTGTTGCTCATAACCTTATTCTCATTTGCAATGCGCATGGGAAATTCTCACCCATTTATGCGATTAAACCCGATGCCACTGGTGATATTACACTAGCTCCTGATAGTACCAGAAACAAGTATATTGTTTGGAGTATTAAGAGAGGCGGTGCCTATATGGTTAGCCCGTTGATTTATGGCGATTATTTGTATAACCTTCGTAACAACGGAGAACTTACCTGCTTTAATGCAAAAACGGGGAAATTAATGTACAAAGAGAACCTTAAGGATGCCTTTACTGCTTCAGGGATTGCAGCAGATGGAAAAATTTATTTCTCCTCCGAGAATGGTATCATATACGTTATCAGTGCAGGCCCAAAATATAAACTACTTGCCATGAATTCATTGAAAGATAATTGTATGGCAACACCGGCAATATCGGGAAATACCATATTCTTTAGAACTCAGCATTATTTAATTGCTGTGGAGTAAGGAGAAAAAGAAAGAAAATATACAAGTGGATATATAAATTCCTTTGCTTTGCGATTCTTAACTTAACGGGCTTAGAGTGAACTCTTAGGTTTTACCCGTAAATTTCTTTTTTAGCAGCCTTTAGGGTATTCTTTAGCAGCGAAACGATAGTCAGCAGCCCTACCCCACCCGGAACAGGTGTAATGTAGCTACACTTGGGTGCAACCTCATCGAACTTAACATCACCAAACAGTTTCCAACCACTCTTGGTTTTATCGGATTTAATGCGGTTGATACCAACGTCAATAACGACAGCACCCTCTTTAACCATATCGGCTGTAACATATTCTGCTTGCCCCAATGCAACAATAAGTATATCGGCAGTTCGGGTAATTTCAGGAATATTTTTGGTTCTGCTATGGCAAACGGTTACAGTGCAATCGCCTGGATAACCTTTAAGCGATAACAGATTTGAAATTGGTCGACCAACGATATTGCTTCTACCCAAAACAACGCAATGCTTCCCAGAGGTTTCAATTTTATATCTACGAAGGAGTTCAACAATGCCATCAGGTGTTGCAGAGATGTAGGCAGGCATTCCAATGGTCATGCGACCAACATTTAATGGATGGAAACCATCCACATCTTTCTTTGGATCAATAGCCTCTGTTACTTTTTGTTCTGAAATATGCTTTGGAAGCGGCATCTGAACAATGAAACCGTCAACATCAGGATTATTATTGAGTAGATTAATCTCGTACAACAGTTTGAACTCTGTTATCGTATCCTCAAAGCGAAGTACCGTTGACTTAAAACCAACCTGAATGCATGATTTCTCTTTATTAGCAACATAGGTCTCGCTGCCACCATCATGCCCAACTAGAATAGCCACTAAATGAGGAACTTTACCTCCCTGCTTTTTAATATTCTCAACCTCAAGGGCGATTTCAGACTTCACCTGATCGGCAATTACCTTTCCATCGAGTAGAATCATAGTATAGTTGTTGGTTGACAGTTTATAGTTAACAGTAAATGAGATAATGGTTTAATAATTTTTCATTTTTCATTAATAATTATCTCTTCGGCATATTCGCCATCATTCTTGCAAGATTTTTTCCACCACCGCTTGATACCATCTTCATCATCTTACGCATATCGTCGAACTGCTTGATAAGCCTGTTAACCTCTTGAATTGAAGTACCGCTCCCATCGGCAATTCGCTTCCGACGATTCCCATTCATCACCATTGGTTCTTCACGTTCCAGCGGTGTCATTGAATGAATTATCGCCTCGATGCTTTTAAAAGCATTATCATCAATATCAACATCCTTCATCGCTTTGCCCATTCCAGGTATCATCCCTGCAAGATCCTTCAGGTTACCCATCTTTTTGATCTGACCAATCTGGTCGAGGAAATCGTTATAGTTGAATTTATCCTTAGCAATTTTTTTATGAAGTTCACGAGCCTGTTCAGTATCATACTGCTCTTGGGCACGTTCAACGAGTGAAACGATATCACCCATCCCAAGGATACGATCGGCCATACGTTCAGGGTGGAACACGTCGAGCGCCTCCATCTTCTCACCAGTACTAACAAACTTGATGGGTTTGTCAACCACCGATCTAATGGAAAGGGCTGCACCACCGCGGGTATCGCCATCGAGCTTTGTGAGGACAACCCCGTTGAAGTTAAGCCTATCGTTAAACTCTTTTGCTGTATTTACTGCATCCTGACCAGTCATCGCATCAACAACGAAAAGGATTTCCTGAGGATCAACTGCTTTCTTGATCGCAGCAACCTCCTTCATCATCTCCTCATCAACGGCTAAACGACCTGCAGTATCGATGATTACCACATCAAAACCAGATGATTTGGCCTTCTTAACAGCATCCCTAGCGATAGAAACAGGATCGGTGCTACCTTCGATGGTAAATACTGGAACACCAATCTGTGTCCCAAGAACTTTTAACTGCTCAATAGCCGCAGGACGGTAAACGTCGCCAGCAACGAGTAAAGGTGATTTCCCTTTCTTCGTTTTGAGGTATGTAGCAAGTTTACCAGAGAATGTTGTTTTACCCGAACCCTGTAAACCGGCGATCAGAATAACCGTAGGGCTTTCGCCAAGGTTGATATCGGTTGCTTTACCACCCATGAGCTCAGCCAGCTCATCGTGAACTATCTTAATCATCATCTGCCCCGGTTTAACCGAGTTAAGCACATTCTGACCCAATGCCTTC
>JAYTVX010000191.1:0-22250 GCA_043743775.1 Bacteroidales bacterium
TCAATTCAGCACTGTTTGGAAGTTTATTCTCCGAGGTATCCGATGAGTATTTTACTTTTATCGACGATTATTTAATTTTTGGTGCATCAAAAGATGCGCTTTCAAAATTTATTCTCTCAAACATTCACAACAATCAGCTTCAACTCGATGTTTCCTATCGTCAGTTCAGCAATATCTTGGCATCTGCATCAAATTACTTTTTTTATTTAAATCCACATAAAGCCGAAAAACTTTTCTCAAATATACTTGAACTCCAATATTCATCAACCCTTACGTGCAATTATAATGTATTAAATAAAATACAGGGTATCTCCTTACAGCTGAATGGTGGAAGTGGAATGATTTTTAATAGTTTTAGCATTCAATACTCACCATATACTGCAGAAGATCCTGAAACAGCTTGGGAAACAAGACTTGACACAACGTTTACGATGAAACCTCAGCTGGTAATCAATCACATTACCAAAAATCAAGAGATTATCGTCCAAGATGTAAATAAAAAACTTTATCTAATTAACGATGTTGGCCGCATTCTATGGACAAAGCAGCTCTCCGAGCCTATCCTTGGTGAAGTAACACAGGTTGATCTTTTCAGGAATAGCAAACTTCAATACATCTTCAACACTAAAAGTTTCCTCTTTGCTATCGACCGCAAGGGTACTTTTGTCGACGGTTTCCCTCTTAAGCTAAAATCAAAAGCAACGAATCCGGTTGCAATTCTCGATTATGATGGCAATCACGATTACCGTTTTTTTGTTGCGGGTGAAGATCTAAGGATATATTCATTCAATAGTTCAGGAAAGCCAATATCGGGTTGGTCGTTTCGAAAAACCGAACGAATAGTTTGTAATCAACTTCAATATTTTAGGGTCAAAGGGAAAGATTATATTGTATTTGCCGATGAAAATAGACCATATATTGTTGATCGTAAAGGGGAGGAGCGGGTCTCGTTCCCCCGTTATTTTTCCAAATCGGCGAACAGCTGTTTCACGCTCGATGAAGGCCGAAAGAATAATCCCGATCGACTTGTAACAAGCGATTCAGTTGGTCTTATCAAGTTTATTTACTTCAACGGTAAAATCGAAGATCTCGCCATTAAAGCTTTTTCTTCAAAACACGTCTTCGGCTATCAGGACGTTGACTCAGATGGCGAAAAAGAATTCCTTTTTTTGGATAAATCTCAACTTTATGTCTACAAACAGAATAAAAATTTACTCTTTTTATATAAGTTTGATGCAGAAATAAATCCGGTTATTTTGAATTTCAACATCACAAAATCGGCTCATTTACTTGGTTTTATCTCATCAACGAGGAAAAATATTTATTTAATAGATGGAGGTGGCTCGCTCTATAATGGATTTCCGCTGAAGGGTATTTCACTTTTTAACATTGGGAAATTCTCTGGAACTGGAGTAACCTTTAATGTGCTTACGGGCTCTTCTTCAGGGAAGTTGCTAAACTATTCAGTAAAATAATTAACGATATATCAAATGCTTGCTCTTTTAAGATTCATACTAATTGCCTTCTTAATTCTTACAGTATTAGGGTTCATCTCACGAATCCTGCTTAGGATTTTCTTATCACGCCTGGCTCGCAAGATGACCAATCACGAGGAGGATAAGGGACAAAAAGTAGGTGATACGTATATTAAAGACACCACAGCGAGAGATAAAGTTGTTGATAAGAATGTAGGTGATTATGTTGATTTTGAGGAGATTGATTCTGATTAAAACAATTTAGCCTTCGTTTTTCTTAATTTTAAATCGACCATGAAAGATATTGTTGCCGGAATAGATATTGGAGGAACCAATACCGTTATTGGTTTGGTGACTAAAAATGGTGATTGTATAATCGAAACATCCATTTCTACACGTACACACAATCGCTTCGAAGTCTTTATTGAATCTTTATCCAGTGAAATAAAGTCGCTTCACAATAGAGTCGGGAATGATTACACTCTTCGCGGAGTCGGGATTGGTGCGCCCAACGGATCTTATGGATTAGGGGCAATTGTTGATGCACCAAATCTTGAATGGAAAGGTATTCTCCCAATCTGTAAAGAGATAACAAAACAAACAACCCTGCCTGCCGTTGTTACAAACGATGCAAATGCTGCCGCGTTAGGCGAAATGATATTCGGTGGTGCCGTTGGGATGAAAGATTTTATCGTAATAACTCTTGGAACAGGACTCGGTAGTGGTATTGTTTCCAACGGTAAACTGGTTGTCGGGCACGATGGTTTTGCCGGAGAGCTAGGTCATACAATCGTTGAAATTGATGGTCGTATGTGTGGTTGCGGCAATAAAGGTTGTCTTGAAACCTACGCCTCGGCAACGGGTATTCGACGAACGGTATTCATGTTATTAGCAAAAAGCAATTTGCCCAGTGTATTAAGGGGTGTTTCCTACGAAAAATTATCGGCTAAGATGATAACCGAAGCTGCCCTGAATCACGATCTAATAGCCCTTGAGGCTTTTGAATACACCGGTAAAATCTTAGGGATGAAACTAGCAGAGGCTGTTACGACTCTTAGCCCTGAGGCGATCTTCTTCTTTGGTGGTCTGGCTAAAGCGGGAGCGCTTATCATTGAACCCACCAAAAGGTATATGGAAGAGTTTATGTTTCCAATTTTCAGGAATAAAGTAAAGCTATTACCCTCTTCCCTAGATGGCAAAAATTCTGCTGTCCTTGGCGCCGCTGCATTAATTTGGCAGGAACTCTAATCGCGTTTTCAGTCGCCCGTTTTTACTTGTTTTCGAGAGGGTTTCCATTTCTAAAATCCCCTGAACCATAGTATTTTTAACGTATTTTGAATTATTATTAATAGATACTACCTTTAGACCTCATTTCAAAAATATATAATCATGTTCGAAAGTAAAATATATTCAGATAGACGGCAGAAGCTGCGGAAAAAGATTCGTTCGGGAATTATTCTTATTCTCGGAAACAACGAATCACCAATGAACTATCCTGGAAATACCTATCATTTCCGTCAGGATAGTAATTTTCTTTACTTTTTTGGCCTTGATCTGCCCGGATTAATTGGTGTTATTGACATTGAGGATGGTAAGGATTGTATCTATGGCAACAACGTTGATATTGACGATATAATCTGGATGGGACCTCAACCAACCATTAACGATTTGGCGGCAAAAGCTGGTGTTCTTTGTACTCACCCATTAAAAGATCTTACATCAACTCTTCTTAGAGCAATTGGGCAGGGTCGTAAAATTCATTTTACCCCCCCTTACAGAGCAGAAAACATCCTAACCCTTGAACGCCTAATTGGAGTTAATCAATCTTTGGTTCAAAAATATTCATCAAATGAGTTGGTAAGTGCTATTGTTGCTTTACGCTCAATTAAAGAACCCTGCGAAATTGTTGAAATAGATTCCGCTTGTGATATTGGTTACAAGATGCACACCCAAGCAATGAGGATGGCGCAAATTGGTGAAACAGAACGTAATATTGCTGGAAACATAGAGGGTATTGCACATAGTTTTGGTTCATTCCCGTCCTTCCCCATCATACTTTCACAAAACGGTGAAACACTTCATAACCACGATCATTCACAGGTTCTAAAGGAAGGTAGACTCCTTCTTTGTGATGCTGGAGCAGAAACCGTGTCGCACTACGCATCGGATTTCACAAGAACAATTCCTGTTGGCGGTAAATTTACACAGCGCCAGAAAGATATATACAACATCGTATTGGCGGCGAATAATAAAGCCATAGAAATTGCAAAGCCAGGCATTCCGTATATCAATGTTCATCTCGAGGCTGCAAAGGTTATTGCAGCAGGATTAAAAGAACTTGGATTAATGAAAGGAGACGTCAATGACGCTGTTACAAATGGCGCTCATGCTCTCTTTATGCCGCACGGTCTTGGCCATATGATGGGATTAGACGTTCACGACATGGAAGATCTTGGTGAAAACAATGTTGGTTATGATGATGAAATCTCTCGCTCCGATCAGTTTGGTACTGCTTATGTAAGATTAGGAAGAAAATTGCAGGAAGGATTTGTAATTACAGTTGAACCGGGGATTTATTTCATTCCGGCTCTTATTGAGAAATGGAAGAGCGAAATGATAAACACCTCTTTCATTAATTTTGATAAAGTTTCGGAATATCTTGGTTTCGGTGGGGTGCGCCTAGAGGATGATGTACTAATAACCTCAAAGGGTTGCAGATTGCTCGGTTCAAAACGTATTCCGATCACTGTTGAAGAGGTTGAAAAAACCGTTGCAGGAAAATAAACAACAAATCGTTAATAATAAAAAAGGCTTTGAAATTCAAAGCCTTTTCTTTTTTAGAATGCCTCATTGGCCGTAAAATAAAACGCAGGCTTATTATCAGGTGTAAATCCAATATCAAAGCGGATATGAACATTTGAAGGATTAACCCTTGCTCGAAGTCCCGCTCCGTATGAGTATTTGAACTCGTTCAATACTAGATCATCTATCTCACTGGCAACGTCCCCCGCCGATCCAAACATGGAGCCCTTTAACCACTTATAAATCGGAAAACGATACTCCACCTGAGTAGTAAATAGCACATTATCGCGATAACGACCCTTGTAAAAACCCCTTAAAATATCGCTTCCCCCCATCGATGGGAGTAGCTGAAATGGGGTATCTCCCCACGTCACATCACCATATACCTGAAGGCTAATAAGATGTCCTGATTGGATGGGGTAGTAGTTTCTTAAATCAAGGGTTAGCCGGCTAAATTCCATTTGGCTTCCAAATATTTTACTGTTAACCATTAGCGAAAGCTTATAGAACTCCCCTTCGGTGGGGTAGAAAAAGTTATCGCGGTTGTCCCAAGTTAACAGAATACCCAATCCAGATGTAAAAAATTGTTTTGTTCCGTTTATTGTTTTATTAATGAGCTCTCCGCCCATTTTAAAATCTGATGCCTGATAGTAACTCCATTGCCCCTGCACTCCAGCCATTAATACATCAAACATTACTCGCTGCCGCTGAAACAAAAGTGATATATCTTTAGATAAATAGTTTTCTTCAAGCGAATCGGGGGTGTTTCGACCTATTCCAAAAAATTTATCGGGGTAATAGTCCGCCTTTATGTGTCCAGAGTAGAAAAAATCTCTATCCTCGGTATAAAATTTAGGAAGTACCGATAAACTAACCTGATTCTTTAGGGTATAAATTATTGTTCCCTGAATATTTGAAATTTTTCTCTCCCCCTCTTTTGTAAAATAGTACCCTGAAGTAACACCAAGGCCCCAGTTTGTCTCATCACCATAAAAGATTATAGGCAGGGCAAGGAAATGGTTTATATTTGTGTCTTGGGGCTGAATGGTATCCCGTCGTGAAAAATCGCCTACCCCCGCTATTAGCCGAATAGATATAAATACGAAAGCAGCAATAAGCGTAGTTTTTCTTTTCATTTTAAAAACCAAATAATTATAACGTAAAGGTAGTGAGGTTAAAACGATTTGAATAATATTTCTTTCGTTTTCTAGTAAAAGTAATTCCTCCCTCGTGTTTATTTAGATCTTTATTTGAACTTGTATGCCCGCCAAATTGTTTAATAATTGTTAATGTTTTTGTTCGTTACGCATCATAAAAAAATTTGCTTTCTACTTTCTAATATCACGTTACAAATATTAATTAAACTTCAAAATCTTTTCCTTTGTTTTTAAATGAAAGAGCACACAATATATTAACACTTTTCGACCTGTTGGTAACCATCTTTTTATTAGCAATATTGATATGAACTGGTTGTTGATAAGTATTGAATCGTTTTGATTTTCAGATCTTATTCATTTTTTAACCTGTTTAAAGTTTGTTATCAGAATATTAATAGGCAATTTTGCAAGCATGATTAACTTTCTTTTTGAACCAAATGAACAGCCTAACATCATCATTTTTATAAATTTATTTTAAAAAATATATATGATTATAAATGTTAACAGTGTTGATAAAGTTGGTTTTATTGATTTGAATATCGATCCTAAATTAGATCTAGTTAAAGAGATTGAGAAATTAAAGAGGGAAAAAAATGCAATTATTCTAGCTCATTACTATCAAACCTCCGAAATACAAGATATTGCCGATTTTATAGGTGATAGTTTAGCTCTATCTCAAAAAGCTGTTGATATTAAAGCAGATATTATTGTTTTTGCAGGTGTAAAATTTATGGCCGAAACGGCGAAGATATTATCGCCTTCTAAAAAAGTTTTATTACCCGATAGAAATGCTGGTTGTAGTTTAGCCGATTCCTGTAAATATGAGGATTTTAAGATTTTCAAATCAAAATTTCCAGGTCATATAGTAATATCTTATGTTAATACAACTGCTGAAATTAAAAGCATATCAGATATATGTTGTACCTCTTCAAATGCTATTAAAATTGTAAATAGTATTCCTAAAGATCAAGGTATTATTTTCGCACCTGATCGTAATTTAGGTAATTATATAAAGACTCTAACTGGAAGGGACAAAATGGTTATTTGGGATGGTGCTTGTCATGTTCATGAGGAGTTTTCGCTAGAGAATATACTAAAGTTAAAAATTGAGCACCCAAATGCCAAATTAATAGCACATCCTGAATGTAAAAAGCCTATACTAATTGTAGCAGATTTTATTGGATCAACTTCAGAACTCTTAAAATTTACTGAAGAGGATAATTGCAAGGAGTATATTATAGCAACAGAGTCAGGAATTATACATCAGATGAAGAAGAAAAATCCCTCAAAGTTATTTTTAACTCCTGCACCATATGCAACTAATTGTGGTTGTAGTGAATGTTCTTTCATGAAAAAGATAACTTTAAAGAAAATATATTTAACATTAAAATACGAATTACCCGAAATTTTGATTGATAATGAATTAATGAATCTAGCAAGGATTCCAATCCTACGTATGCTGTCAATTTCAAAATAGTATGAGAGAAGAAAATTTTCTTAAGGGAGAAAAAATTGAATCCGATAAAGAACTTGAAAGAAAAATACGACCATTCGAATTTCAAGAATTCAGTGGACAAAAAGATATTGTTGATAATCTAAAAATTTTTGTTCAAGCAGCAAAGCAAAGAGGCGAAGCTTTGGATCATGTTTTACTTCATGGACCTCCGGGTTTAGGAAAAACAACTCTAGCTAACATAATTGCGAATGAATTAGAGGTATCAATTAAGACTACCTCTGGACCAGTGCTCGAAAAACCCGGGGATTTAGCTGGTGTGCTCACCAATTTAGAGAAGTATGATGTACTCTTTATTGATGAAATTCACAGACTTAGCCCTATTGTTGAGGAGTATTTATACTCTGCAATGGAGGATTATAAAATCGACATTCTAATCGATAAAGGACCAAGTGCAAGATCAATTCAAATAGAATTAAATCCTTTTACCTTAATTGGAGCTACAACAAGAAGTGGATTACTTACTAGTCCTCTTAGAGCTCGTTTCGGAATTAAGATGCATCTTGAATACTATGACTCAAAAATTATTAAACAAATTCTGAAAAGATCAGCCAGTATATTAAATATTGAAATAACAGAAGAAGCAGCAACTGAGATTTCCTTGAGAAGTAGAGGAACGCCTAGAATTGCAAATTCATTACTTCGAAGAGTGAGAGACTTTGCTCAGGTTAAAGGAAACAATATCATCGATGAAGAAATTTCGAAGTATGCATTGGATGCTTTAAAGATCGACAAGAAAGGCCTTGATGAAATGGATAATAGAATTTTACAAACTATTATTTATAAATTTAATGGAGGACCTGTTGGTATCAATACAATTTCAACTGCAGTTGGGGAGGATGGTGGAACTATAGAGGAGGTGTATGAACCCTTTTTAATTAAGGAAGGTTTTATAAACAGGACACCCAGAGGAAGGGAAGTTACTCCTTTAGCTTATAAGCATCTTGGAATTGATAAAAGGGAAGAGCAACAGAAACTTTTTTAAAATGGATTTGAAATTTTATTCAATTCGTTCTTATTAAGAATCTTAATCTTTTTTCCGATCATCATAATTACTTTCTCATTCTTTAAATCTGATAGTAAACGAATAACCGATTCAGTTGCGGTACCTACAATATTAGATAATTCTGATCTTGTTAACGATATTGTTAAATAGCCTTCCGAATCTTTACCAAAAGTATCTTCAAGCATAATTAGTACTTCGGCCAACCTTTCACGAACTGTTTTTTGAGCAATATCTTTTATGTAGCTATTTGCTTGGTTTAACTCCTTACATGTAAGTTGCATTAGAGATAGAGAAAAATCGGAATTCTTTTTTACAAAAGAGAACATTATGTTGGATGGAATAAAGCAAATAGATGCATCTTCTAATACTTCAGCGGTAGTACATGCAGGTTCATTACTTAAAACCGATCTATAACCAGTAATATCTCCCTTTTGAGCAAAAGCGATAATTTGCTCCTTCCCGTCAAGACCAGTTTTGTAAATTTTCAGAATACCTGAATTAACGCAGTAACATCCTAAAATCCTATTACCCTCGCGGTAAAGAACGTCACCTTTTTTATACGTATTTACAGATTTATTCTGATCGATAAACAGCAAATCATCAGCACTTAACGTATTGAAAATTGATGTCTTTGAACTTGAGCAACCTTTACAAGAATGAGAATAATCTTCCATTGCTTTACAATAATTGTTGGGAAAAGTAAAACAAATATAGAGTATAAATATTTTAAAATTAACACTTTATGTTTTTAAAGATAGTTTTTAAAGATATTTAAGAAACGTATATCATTTTCAAAGTAAAGCCTAAGATCCTTAACACCATATTTTAACATAGCAATTCGTTCTAAACCCATTCCAAAAGCGTAACCAGAATAAACTTTACTATCGATGTTATTCAGCTCAAGCACAGTTGGATCAACCATACCGCAACCTAGAATTTCTAGCCATCCAGTGTATTTACAAACTGAACAGCCTTTTCCACCGCATAACTTACAGCTAACATCCATTTCGGCTGATGGTTCTGTAAAAGGAAAAAATGAAGGACGTAAACGAATATTAGTTTCTGGACCAAAGAGCTCTCTCGAGAAAAATAGCAATGTTTGTTTTAGATCGGCAAATGAAACACCTTTATCTATATATAATCCCTCCACCTGATGAAAAATACAATGTGCCCTTGCTGAAATGGCTTCATTACGGAATACGCGACCAGGACAAATAACCCGAATTGGAAGTTTTTGAGTCTCCATTGTACGTACTTGAACCGAGGATGTATGTGTTCTTAGGAGGATATCAGGATTTTTCTCAATAAAAAAGGTATCCTGCATATCTCGAGCGGGATGATCTTTAGGGAAATTAAGTGCAGAGAAAACGTGCCAGTCATCCTCTATCTCAGGACCTTCGGATAAGGAAAAGCCGAGTTTTTGAAAAATAGTAAAAAGTTCATTTTTAATCAATGAAATTGGGTGTCGAGAACCCATATCTAATAATTCATGTTGAAGCGAAAGATCAATTGACTCGCTTTTACCTGAAGAGGTTTTAAAGTTATTTTTGGATGAATCGATTAACTCAATGGTTTTGTTTTTTATTTGATTGATCAATTGCCCAACCTCTCTTTTGTCTTCTGCTGGTATAACGCGAAAATCAGAAAGTAAAGATGTGATAAGACCTTTTTTGCCAAGCATTTTGATACGGAATTGTTCAACTTCTTCTTGGCTTGAAGGAGAAAATAAATCGATTTCCTGATTGATGTTTTGAATCTTATTCTTCATCTTATTACTTTTTTATAACTGAAACACTAAACTTAATATCTTGAATTGGCCTATTATTTTTGTCGGTTTGAACCGATGATAGCTCATCAACAATTTCCATTCCTTTTACAACCTCGCCAAATACGGTATAGTTTCCATCAAGATGTGGAATACCACCAATTGATGTGTATACTTTACGTTGTTTTTCAGAGAATTTAAACTTAGGATAACTCTCCCAAATTGAATCAATAGCAATACTTGCTTCAAGAGAAATAGAAATTGTATCGATTTTAGCCTGATTCTTTTGTTTTAGAAGATTCTCAGAAAGTAATTTCTTATATAATTTTGTTTTATTCTGAGAATCTCTTTTCTTTTCCAATTCATCAAGTTGTTGATTCGAAAGAACCTTACCTTTAACTATATAGAATTGTGAACCAGATGATTTTTTATCCGGATTGATATCATCTCCTTCACGTGCCATACCTACTGTACCACGTTTATGGATCAGACTATCGACAATTTCTGCATCGATTAAATATCCTGAATCAGCATTACCATACAGTGAGTCGGGTGCTGCCTTTTTTGTAGTTGGATCTCCACCCTGGACTACAAAATTGTTTATAATACGATGGAAAATTTGACCATCGTAAAATTTTTCTTGAGCAAGTTTGATTATATTATCGCGATGCTTTGGTGTTTGATTATAAAGACGAATAATAATTTCACCTTTATCGGACAATATTTTAATATATTGAGAATCATCTTTATATTGACTACAAGAAAATAAAAACAAAGCAGTCAATGCGAAATATATTTTTTTTGGTACCATAAAATTATTTTTAGATATAAAGAAGTAAATACCAACTTGTCATTAATTTTGCAAAAATAAGCATCAATGAAATATTTCATTACAATATTAGTACTTCTTTTATTAAATCAATCAATTAAATCTCAAACAGTAGGTTTAGTACTTAGCGGAGGAGGTGCTAAAGGGCTTGCTCATATTGGCGTTATTAAAGCTTTAGAAGAAAATGACATTCCAATCGACTATATCTCTGGCACTTCAATGGGTGCAATTGTAGGGGCCCTTTATTCTATGGGATATACACCCACCGAAATGATAGAAATTTTTAAATCAAAGGATTTTCACTACTGGAGTACAGGTGAGATCGATGAAAACCAAAGATTCACTGCAAATAACAATATCGATGATGCATCAATATTAACTTTTGAAGTACGAATTGCTAGTTCTTTTTTAAAAACTGTTTTACCATCTCATATTATACCTACGCATCAAATGGATTTGGCATTTCTTACTCTTTTTGCGTCCGGAACGGCAGTGTCGAATGGAAATTTTGATAGCCTTTTTGTTCCATTTCGATGCGTTGCATCTGATATTCAGAATAAATCTCAAGTACTATTCAGGAATGGTGATTTAGGCGAAGCAGTTAGAGCATCTATGACAATCCCTTTGTATTTTAAGCCACTAACAATTAATGGAAAAATGCTTTTTGATGGTGGGATTTATAACAATTTTCCATGGCGAGAGTTAAAGGATGATTTTAACCCAGGCTATATTGTTGGAAGTAAAGTTGCAAATAATACTAAACCTCCCAAGGAAGACGATATTTTACTTCAGCTTGAGAATATGATTGTGGGGCAAACAGAATACGAGATTAAAGATTCATCTTCAATTCTCTTACAAACTAATTTAAAGGATATTAACGTACTTGATTTTGATAAAATTGACGACATCGTAAATGAAGGTTATATTAATACCTTAAAGAATATTGATAAGATTAAAAGAAAAGTAGTTAAAAGAATGAGTATGGATTCTCTTAACACGAAACGACTTAAATTTAAGAAACGACTACCTGAGTTAAGGTTTAAATCAATAAATCTTTATGGAGTTAATGCTAAACAAAAAGATTTTATTCAAAAAAGCGTTAAACAAAAAAAAGAAGATTTTTCCGTAATGACCTTTAAAGAGGAATACTACAAGTTAATTACCGATGATTATTTAAAAAGACTTTATCCAAAAGCATTTTATGATTCTTCCAGTGGTTTTTATGATTTAACACTTAAGGCTGATTTGAAAAGAAACGTTGAAATTGGACTAGGAGGTAATATTTCATCAAGTTCTATAAATCAAGGATTTATATCGGCTTCTTATAATTATTTAGGCAATACTGCGAATAGGATATATACGAATATCTATTTTGGGAGACTATACAGTAGCTTAGATTTATCCTATAGATTAAGGTTTCCATGGAAACTCCCTTTAACCCTTGAAACATCTACAATTTTAAGTCGATTAGATTATTATAGAAGTGCAGGTGAGTTGTTTTTTGAAGATGTAAAACCTTCTTATCTAATTAAAAATGAAGGTTTTGGAAATATATCACTTTCTTTACCGCTTAATAAGAACATAATCTTATCCAATGATTTTTCATTCGGAGGTTTAGACAATGAGTATTACCAAACTGATAATTATACTCATACTGATACTCCAGATAAAACGTATTTTACTTTTTTTAATAATTCAATTAAGATTGAAAAAAAGACTTTGAATAGGAAACAATATTCTTATCGTGGAAGAAAAATGTTTTTAAAGGTAAACTATATCAATGGCAAAGAACAGCATAGGCCAGGAACTACATCTATTGATATGGTTAATACTACAAAATTCCATTCATGGTTTAATATTAAGTTTTATAACGAAAGCTATCATAGAATAATTACCAATAAAGTATGGCTTGGAGTGGTTATTGATGCTAACTATTCAAACATGACGTTTTTCAATAATAATATTGCAACAATGCTAGTTACACCTTCATTCAGTCCTACGCCACATTCTAAAACAATTTTTTTTAGAAACCTTAGGTCTGATAAATATTTGGCCATTGGTTTGATACCCAATATCCGAATATTTAAAGAAATATATTTGAGAGTTGAAGGATATGCATATCAGCCAATAAAGGAGCTTTTGTTAAATAATAAGCCCACTGAAATTTCCAGTACTGCATTAAAATCGATTCGCCTACTTGGGGCAGTATCTATAATTGCTCATACTCCCGTAGGACCTTTGAGTATTTCATTGAATTATTATCCCAAGGAGAATAAGGAGTATTATATTGTTTTTAATTATGGATTTATACTGTTCAATAAGAAATCTTTAGAATGATAGTAATTTTTAAATATTCCAATTATTATTGTCCTAGGATTTGAGTTTTTTGATTATTAGCAGGAATTTAAAAAGTTATTCCTGAGTTTTAACTGTATTCAATTATTTTCCTGTATTATTAACATCTAATTTATAAAGGATGTTTTCATTCGATTAGGATAATGAACAAAGAGAACGAGGCTAAAGAGACGATTGTTTTTTCAATATCTTTTTACTTTTAAGTGTATTATTTAAATGAAAGCAACTATTTAATTAATTCTAAACGGGTTGTTTTTAAAAGCAAAATTAAGTTCAATACTTTAATTAATTTTAAATGGAAGTTAAGATTATAAATAACTCAAAACATTCTAATCCTGAGTATGCAACAAAATTTAGTGCGGGTTTAGATTTAAAAGCAAATATCGATAATTCTATTATTTTAAAACCCCTTGAACGTAAGCTAATTGGAACAGGTCTGTTTTTAGAGATTCCTGAGGGGTTTGAGGCTCAAATAAGGCCACGTAGCGGTTTGGCGTTCAAGAAGGGATTAACGGTGTTAAATGCCCCTGGAACGATCGATTCCGATTATAGAGGAGAGGTAGGTGTTATCTTAATCAACCTAAGCAATGTAGATGTAATAATTGAGGATGGTGAAAGGATTTGCCAAATGGTTTTTGCTATGCACGAACAGGTTCAACTTGTCAATTCAACTGAAATATCCGAAACACAGAGGGGTGTCGGTGGATTTGGTCATACCGGTACGAAGTAAATAGAAATGATAAATAAGAAGAAATACTCTATTATTATAGTCTCAATTTTACTTTTACTAGTAAGTAGTTTGAGTTCTATTTATCCGCAGAAATTAACTGACTTAAAGGAAAAAAAGAAAGCAATTGAAAATGATATTGAGGAAATAACAAATTTGATTTCAAAAACTGAAAAAGAATCATCAACCTCATTAACGAACATCAAATTAACAAAACGAAAAATAGAACTTAAGAACAATTTAATTAAACAGATAGATAATGAATCAGATATACTAAATACACAAATAGATTTAAGAAAAACAAGAGTTGATAGTCTTCGCTTTCGGATTGTTAAAATAAAGGAGGAGTACCGAAATATTATAATTTACACGCAAAGAAGTAACACTAAAACTACTTTGCTATTACTTGTACTCTCCTCAAATGATTTAAATCAAGCCTATAAAAGAATTAAGTTTTATCAACAGGTGTTAAGCTACAAGGAACAAATTGTAGATAAGTACAAAGTTAGCATACGCGATATTAAAGATGAAACCAATAAACTCAATGAGTTTATTAATTTATTGACCAAAAAGCAAACTGAAAAAGCAAATGAGGTCACGGAACTACAAAAAGAAGAATTAAAGTATAAGCAAAAAGTAGAAAATTTAAATCAGAAGAAAAAGCAATTATTATCAGATCTTGAAGAACAGAAGAAAGTTTCTCGAAAACTTAATGATGAAATTAAAAGATTGATTGAAGAGGAGGCAAGGAAAGAGCAAGAAAATTCTAAAAAATCAAAAAATACTAACTTACTTGCACTTAGTAATAATTTTAAAGAAAATATAGGTAAATTTAATATGCCTTTAGAAAAAGGAATTGTTACGGGTTATTTTGGTGAATCATTTCATCCTGTATTAAAAGAGGTTAAAATTAAAAATAATGGGATTGACATTACTGTATCGAAGAATTCAGAGATTTATTCTATTTTTAAAGGCGAGGTAAGAAAGATTGTTAAAATACAAGGATCAAATCTAGCTGTAATCATTCGTCACGGGAATTTTTTAAGCGTTTATTCCAATTTAAGTATTGTAAATGTTAATATTGGGCAAGAGGTAAATTCTTATCAGAAAATAGGGGAAATAAATTTGCAAAAGGGAGAAGAAACAGCAATATTGCATTTTGAGCTTTGGAATGAGACTAAACCTGAAGATCCGATGAAGTGGATTAAGAATTGAGACGCTATTTTTTACCTCTAAATCGAAACCATTTGAAGCTTAATAAAGTATAATTAAAGAATTTTATAACTGCTAGATGAAAAAGAAAATTACAATAGATAGCAAACTCGAAAACATTTGCGCTATTGAGAAAATGATAGACGAGATATCCGATGAAATTAGGATTTCATCAGATATTTACGGAAAAATTCTTATAGCAACTATCGAAGCCGTGAATAATGCAATTGTCCATGGTAATAAGCTGAATGCAACCAAAAAAGTATTTATTGAAGTGTTTTTCAATAAACCTGATTTACATATTTTAATCACTGATCAGGGAAGAGGATTTGATTTTTCAAATGTTCCTGATCCCACAACACCTGAAAACATCGAGAACATTTCGGGAAGAGGAGTGTTCTTAATGAAAAAGTTAGCCGATAATCTAATCTTTAATGATACCGGAACACAAGTAGAATTGATTTTTAAGATATAACTCTAAAATGGCAATTCGATTCAACAATCACGATAAACAGTTTAACCTTAAGAATAAAAGAAAAGTTGTAAGTTGGATTAAAGAGATTGTTTCAGGTTACGGCAAGGCAACAGGAGAAATTTCGATTATTTTTACGAGCGATGATTATATCCTTGAAATAAACAATCAGTTCCTTAACCATAATTTTTACACAGATATTATCACCTTCGATTATTCTACTGAGAATATAATAGAAGGTGATATCTTTATTTCTATTGATACTGTTCTTTCGAATTCTAAAACATTCAATACCACTTTTAATCAAGAGATTTTAAGGGTAGTGATCCATGGCGTTTTACATTTGATTGGCTTTAAAGATAAAACGACAAAGGAAAAATTAGTAATGAGAAGGAATGAGGATTTAGCATTAATTACATTTGAAAACAATGAGTGTTGATTACGATATAATTGTAGTTGGAGGAGGACATGCTGGATGTGAAGCCTCAGCTGCAGCCGCGAAATTAGGTTCTCAGGTTTTATTAATAAGTATGGATCTTACCAAATTGGCTCAAATGAGCTGTAATCCTGCTATTGGTGGTGTGGGAAAGGGTCAAATTGTTAGAGAAATTGATGCGTTAGGCGGATATACTGCAATTGTAACGGATTTAACAACGATTCATTTCCGAATGCTTAATACATCCAAGGGTGCTGCCATGTGGAGCCCAAGAGCACAATGCGATAGGATTCAGTTTTCAATTGAATGGAGGAAACAGCTCGAGAGCATTGATAACTTATTTTTATTACAGGACGAAGTAACAACTCTAGATATTGATGAAGAATCATTTGCTATAAAAGGGCTAAATACTAAAACGGGAAATTATTTTACGACCAAGTCGATAGTATTAACCAATGGAACTTTTTTAAATGGGTTAATACATATTGGGAAAACGAGTTTTCAGGGAGGAAGGATAGGAGAGTTACCATCGAATGGATTATCGGATCAACTAAAGCAATTTGGATTTGAGGTGGGGAGAATGAAAACTGGAACACCCGCAAGAATTGACGGAAGATCTATAGATTATTCCAAGTTAATTGAGCAGAAGTCCGATATTAAAGGTAAGTTTTCTTTTAATAAAGATGTAAAAAGTATTTTAAAAAGAAAGAGTTGCTTTATTGCTCATACAAATAAAGCCGTCCACGAGGAACTTAAAAAGGGTTTTTCTGATTCCCCTCTTTTTTCGGGAACAATTAAAGGTGTTGGTCCACGATATTGCCCAAGTATTGAAGATAAAGTCAATACATTTTGGCAAAAAGACTCCCATCAGCTTTTCCTCGAACCCGATGGAGAATCAACCTATGAGATGTACCTTAATGGATTTAGCTCATCGTTACCAATCGATATTCAATTTAATGCACTTAGATTAATTGAAGGTTTTGAAAATGTAAGAATTTTGCGACCCGGTTACGCCATTGAGTACGATTATTTCCAACCCACCCAGCTCTTTCACACACTTGAATCAAAGAGAATTCCGAATCTCTATTTTGCTGGGCAGGTGAACGGAACAACAGGATATGAAGAAGCCGCAGGACAAGGAATTGTAGCGGGCATTAATGCGCATTTAAAAATTAACGATAAAGACGAATTGGTACTAAAAAGAGATGAAGCGTATATCGGAGTTATGATCGATGACCTTGTTACCAAGGGTGTCGATGAACCGTATCGTGTATTTACCAGTAGAGCAGAATTTAGAATTTTAATTCGTCAGGATAATGCCGACGAAAGATTAACACCCATTGCCGTTAAGCTCGGATTGGTTTCAAATAATCAATTATCCGTTTTCACCGAAAAATACAGCCAAATACATCAATTAACAAAAAACTTAATTTCATTAAGCATTGATGCAAATGAAATTAATCCCTACTTAAAAAGTATTGGAAGCGCTGAGATTACCCAGAAGAAAAAATTAAAGGACATTATTTTAAGGCCTGAAATTTCATTAAAGCATCTTTTCGACAATAATATTTCACTTAAAGACAAAGTAATCGAAAGTGATGATGAGGAGATAATCGAAAATTCAGAGATAAAAATAAAGTATCAGGGATATATTGAAAAAGAAAAATTAGCTGCAGCGAAATATGAAAAGTTTGAGCATATTAATATAAGTCCACAGATAGATTACTCAAAACTTGAGTCGTTGAGCACCGAAGCACGTCAAAAACTTGCTAAGCATAAACCTAAAACAATTGGGGAGGCGCAGAGAATCCCTGGGGTATCCCCGAGTGACATAAATGTGTTGCTGGTTTTTTTTGGAAGGTAGCTCCACGTGGAACAGATTGACCATAATTAAAGTTCCACGTGGAACAATTAATTATAAATAATTATTTATCAGCTGTTTAAAAACAATCAACTTGTTTAAAGTTAATTCTATTTCGAATGGAAAAGGAAAATATTGTTGAGGGTGTTATTTATGATCCGATCAAAAAGATCTTGTTACCCGGAAAAATATTTATTGAACATGGAATAATTCAAAGAATTGAGCAAGACGATAGGGTGAAGGAACCAATCATTTTACCTGGTTTTGTCGATTCGCACATACATATTGAAAGTTCCATGCTCTTGCCAGTAGCGTTTTCGAGGGTTGCTAAGAAACATGGAACGATTGCAGTTGTTGCAGATCCTCACGAAATAGCGAATGTAGCAGGAGTGGAGGGTATCGATTTTATGATTAGCAATTCAAGGGAGGCAGAAATAAAATTCTATTTTGGTGCTCCTTCATGTGTACCAGCATCACCTTTCGATGATTGTTATAAGATAATTGATGCCGTGGAAATTGAAAAGTTATTGATACGTGATGATATTTATTTTTTAGGGGAGATGATGAATTTTCCTGGAGTGATCAATTCTGATAAGGAAGTTATTAAAAAAATTGAAGCAGCAAAAAGGCTTGGGAAGCAAGTGGATGGACACGCACCTGGATTAAAAGATGAGTCGCTCAGTAAATATATAAAGGCAGGAATAACCACCGATCATGAATGCTTTACCCTAGACGAAGCCAAGGAAAAGATTTCGAAAGGGATGAAGGTTTTAATTCGCGAAGGAAGTGCTGCAAAAAATTTCAATACACTAAATCCATTGATTGAGAAACACCCCGAAGTTATAATGGTTTGTACAGACGACTGTCATCCCGAGGATCTTATTGAGGGTCATATAAACAACTTGGTGAAAAGATCATTAACTCTAGGATATAGTATTTTTGATGTTCTTCAGGTTGTCTCTGTAAATCCTATAAAACACTATAATCTTGATTTAGGATTACTACAGGTTGGCGATTCAGCCGATTTTATCGTTGTTGATAACCTTGCAAGCCTAAATGTTCTTGCAAATTATATTAACGGTGTAAATATTCTAGAGCAAGAAACAACAATTAAACAGGAAACGAAGAAGTTCAATCTCGAATATACTTTTACAAAAAAAATAGAATTAGAGGATATAAAATTAGCTCAGATAACCAGCACCTTAAAGGTCATTGAGGTTATCGAGGGTGAACTAGTAACGAAAGAGATAGAATACAAAATTAAAAAACACAGCCAATTCGTTAATCCCGATATTGAGAATGATATTTTAAAAATAGTAGTTGTAAATCGTTATAAAGACAAAGAAGTATCTGTGGGCTTTATAAAAGGTTTTGGATTAAAGAAAGGCGCAATAGCTGAAAGTATAGCTCACGATAGTCATCATATAATTGCAGTAGGAGTAGATGATGCTTCCATTTTTAAAGCCATTGAGTACGTTATCAGCAAAAAGGGAGGGTTGTGCTACTTTGATGAGTCGAATGTTTGGGGGCTACCTTTGCCGGTATATGGTTTAATCTCTGATGAACCAGCGAGCATCGTTGCTGAAAAGTACAAGGGAATAAACTCAAAGGTTTCAAACGATGGATGTAACCTCAAAGCCCCGTTCATGACCTTGTCATTTATGGCGCTCTCAGTTATCCCCAATCTTAAAATTACCCCCAAAGGATTATTTGATGTTAATCAGTTTAAATTCATTGATCAATTTATTTAATGAATGTCATTGATTCTTTAAAAGAAAAGATTGATTTGATACCAGACAAACCTGGTGTTTATCAGTTTTATAATAATTTAAATGAATTGCTTTATGTTGGTAAGGCAAAAAAGTTAAAAAAGAGAGTCCAATCTTACTTTTTTCAAAACGATACCCATAGCCGAAAAGTCAAAGTACTCGTTAATAAAGTCTGTGACATAAAATATATCCTGGTTGATACAGAATCAGATGCCCTTTTACTGGAGAATAATCTAATAAAAAAGTATCAACCCCGCTATAATATTCTTCTTAAAGACGATAAAACGTATCCTTGGATTTGTATTAAGAATGAACCATTTCCACGGGTAATTTCTACTCGAACCTATTTAAATGATGGGAGTTTCTATTATGGACCCTATACATCAGGGCTTCTCGTAAAAACTATTCTCGATCTAATCAAAAAATTATACCCTCTTAGAACGTGTAACCTAAACCTTGATAAAAAAAATATTACGAGCAATAAATATAAACCCTGCTTGGAGTATCAAATTGGTAATTGTTTCGCGCCCTGTATAGCAAATCAGGAGAAAAATGACTATGATAACAACATTAAAGAGATACAAAATATATTAAAAGGGAATTTATCTACTGCACAAATATGGCTCCGGGCAAGTATGAATAAAGCCTCTCGGGAATATAATTTTGAACAAGCACTGCTTTATAAATCCAAATTAGAAATTCTCAAAAAGTATCAAAGTAAATCTACAATTGTAAGTAATAAAGTAACTAATACAGATGTATTTAATATTCTGGATAAACCGAATTATGCTGTCGTAAATTTTTTAAAAGTAGTCCGAGGTTCAATTATTCAGACCTATACCTTAGAGCTTAAAAAAAATTTAGAAGAAACGAAAGAAGAGCTATTGGGTATTGCTATAACTGAGATCAGAACTCGGGTAAGTAGTTTAGAAAAAAATATTGTGGTTTCAATAAAACCTGATTTTTTGATTGAAGGATTGAAGTATAGTGTTCCAAAACAAGGAGATAAAAAGAAACTATTGGAGTTAAGCTTAAGGAATTGTCTGGCTCATGCATTCGAGATTGAAAAGAGAATAGAGGCACAGAATCCAATGGATAAAGCGAATAAGATACTGCAAGCAATAAAAGATGATTTGTCGTTATCTGAACTACCTACACAGATTGAATGTTTCGATAACTCAAATCTCCAAGGTACAAACCCGGTTTCATCTTGTGTAGTATTTAGAAATGCAAAACCAAGTAAGCGCGATTATCGTCATTTTAATGTAAAAACCGTTATTGGAGCAAATGATTTTGCGACCATGGAAGAGGTTGTATACCGAAGATATCAAAGACTTCTTGAAGAAAATCAGTCGCTTCCTCAGCTTATTGTGATTGATGGAGGTAAAGGGCAGCTGAATGCGGCCGCGGAGAGTTTAAGTAAATTAGGATTAATAAAAGAGATTAAAATTATAGGTATTGCTAAACGGTTAGAGGAAATTTTTAGCGTTGGAGACCCCGTTCCATTGTATCTCGATAAAAATTCTTCAACCCTAAAAGTAATTCAAAATATTAGAAATGAGGCTCATAGATTTGTGATTAAGCATCATAAATCAAAAAGAAGTAAATCTAGCTTAGAATCTGAACTGGATGGTATTAGTGGAATTGGAGATAAAACAAAACAATTACTCTTTAATACTTATAAGTCTTTCGAAGGAATTTCTCGGGCAAATCAAGAAGAATTAGAAGAATTAATAGGGCGTGCAAAAACTGATACGCTATTAATCTATCTCAAAAGGAAATAATCTATATTTTTATAGTTTCAACTTTATAATGATGATGAATACAAAAATTAAGACTTTGCCATTTCTTCAAAAGGATACATTGCAACATTCAACTTTAAAATCGGAAACAACGATTGTAAAGGAGATTGTCAATTCATCAGCAATTACAAAGGGAAACTATATCGAGCATAGTACTATTGCTAAAAAAATTGTGATAGATTCGAATCCAGTAAAAGATTCAATCGGCTATTGCCCTTCATTTTTAGCAAATATTCCAAATAATAAGTCTCTGATAACCAGTTATAAAGAAGATTTATGGTTTAAAACAAATAAAGATAGTTGTTGTTATATAGTTAAAAAACAAGATGTTATAAGTTATAAACCGATTATAATTCTTGAGAAAAAAGGATCAACAAATTATTCCGAAAAAGGCCATTCAATTAAGGAACGGAATCAAAATAACAGTGACTGGACTTTTGTACCCTTGCTAGTCGGGCTGTTTTTATTGGCAAGTATAGTAACCTTATACAGAAAGTTTTTAGGTCAATTATTTGAAAGTGTTATTTATCGATTTACTTCTAATAAGTTATTTAACGATAAAAATATTCATTTTCAACGTTTGGCAATAATGCTTGATGTCTTGTTTATTCTATCTTTCTCCCTTGTTGTGGATCAGATTGCAAAACGATTTCAAATTTATACCCCACCAGAAAATATTAAGTACATAATCTTTTTAGCTTCATGCTCCTTTTTATTGGTTCTTAGATTTTTCCGTTGGACCGTCTTTCGGTTGTCAGCATTATTCTCAAATCATCAGAGTTTTTTCAGCGAACTTTTTAATAGCTCATCTCTCTATACAAGAATTTTAGGGGTTTTCTTATTGCCTTTTGTGTTTTTAATAACCTATTCAACTGGTTTTATTTCCACTATTTGTATATATATATCCGTTTTTTCAATATTTATTATGCTGATTTTAAGGATAGTAAGTATGTTTAAAGTATTTATAGTACGAGGATTTTCTATTTTCTATTTCATTTTGTACCTTTGTGCCCTTGAAATAGCACCTCTTTTAGTAATATTGAAAGAAGTGAAATCAAGATAATTTAGA
>JAYTVX010000192.1:0-11829 GCA_043743775.1 Bacteroidales bacterium
GCAGTAACATCAGAGGGCTTCGTATTGAAAATAATCATGTTCATCTTAGCATATATGTTTACACAATTTGATAACTAGCAACTTGAATTAATTAGTAACTTTTTAAACACCTCGATATTTTATGTTACTGCATGCAATTAAAAATTTAAAATTAGTAAAATCTTTTCAAGCAATTTAGCGGCAATGGCTTCGGCGCCAAGATAATCGCTCATACTTTCCAATGGACTTGCTATACTTATGTTAGTTTCATTACGATTAAGTGAACGGACTACAAATTTGAGTGGAACTTCGTTGACTAACAAGGGATCAACGTTTAAGACATCCTTCATATAACTTGGGTGAAAGAATAACAATTGCCTTAAATCATCAATTATAATTCCTTGTTTGGAGAGTATCTCAGTGGTGTTAATTTCATGTAAGACCATAAAACCATTTGAAACAATATTTGCTCTTAGAGTATTCATAACTTCCTCAAATGGCCTATTAACCGTAACTTCAATAATGGCTGATTTCACGAGAATATATTTAAGTTAAACATTTGTTTTATAGCAAGATGTAAAATTTAAAGCATGGTTTGTAAATTACAACCGTGGAACACCCATACTTTATTCATCCCCTTTTGTATTAGAATGTAAGATGGGTGTTTCATTCTATAATCATTAGGTTTAACAATTACACCTTAAAATTAAGGTCTTTATATAAAAACCATCAAAGTTGCATCGGCGCAGCTCTGATGGTTCATAATTATTCAAATAATATTAACTCCTTTTATTTATCAGGATTTAGAATAATTGGGGTACTCTTTTTAGTATCCATTATAATTAGCTTAGCGTTGGGTGATGTTGCAATTGCTTTAATCATCTCATACTGCAGCTGTTTATCGCTCAATCCTGTACTCAATATCTTCTGATAATCGGCAATACCCTGCGCTTCGACCCTTTTGCGCTCAGCTTCCTGCTTCTCTTTCTGAAGTACGAAAGTCATTTTTTGGGCATCCTGCTCGGCGTTAATTTTCGACTCAATGGCAGACCTCACCGATTCAGGTAAGGTAAGATTTCTTACAAGCAGCTGCTCGAGCATCAAACCTCTATCCTTAAAATCTTTTTCAATAGTGCTGTAAATGCGTCCCTGAAACTCATCGCGTTTGGTGGAATACAGGGCAACGGCATCGTAGTAAACAGCATTATCCCTGATTTTTGTCCGGCAGATTGGACGAACAATGGTATTCTTATAATCGGTTCCAATTTCCCTTAGAATTCGGGGGGCTTCGGATGATACCACCCTGTATAATACAGTAAGATCAACAATTACCTCAAGTCCATCGGCAGATAATACACGGATTGCATCATCTCCTGTTACATCACCCTCATCGTGCTTGCCGGACATGGTGTAGTTCTGGGTACGAATATCAAATGGAACAACCTGAACCAGTGGATTGATAAAATTCAAACCGCTCTCAAGGGTAGAATTACTTACTTTTCCGAATAACTTTTGAACACCAACTTCTCCTGGTTCAATCTGAACGAGCGATGACATTAGTCCACCTATAATCAAAATAACAATACCTACAATCTTTACGACTGAACTGTACACTCGAATCTGGGGATCGGCTTTTGCAATAGCAAAACCAATCACAATAACGATAATTCCAATTACTATTAGAAACATAACTTAAGATTTTAAGGGTTTAGATAGTCGATGTTAAATGAGATGTAAATATACTTAAAGCATTGGGATTACTAACTAAAGTCAATCAATTAACGTTTCCAGATTAAGAAATATTTAGGGTGTTCGGAATCACTTCGTAATTCACCATAAATAAACTTTGCCATGAGCAAAAACCTTTCAATTGCTTCATTAAACCCAACTATTTATTTAAGGTACCTACAATTAACGTTTCCTAGACAAATTTCAATTCTTTGAATTTGTCAATTGTAATACTGAACAGCTTAAATAAATCGAATAGCTCATTTTTAGATCTTATCGTTCTACTGACCATACTCATTAGATTAATTGTAGATTCCTTCTTTTGATAATTACATGTAAAAGAAAATACATTATTCTTTAGTAATATCGACTTAATATCGGTGATTGAAAATATTTCCTTTATTGGCTCATGGTTTTTTCCTTGGATTAAATACTTTTTATCAAATACCATATCACCAACAATGATATCTTGTCGGCCAAATAACTTAAAAAATTTATCGAATGAATCCTCAATACATACTGAAAATTCGAACGCTTGCTTTGCTTTCAAAATGCAGTTTATCTTAAGAGGGTGAGCATCTGATTCGGTAAATTCAATAATAGCTCCCTGATAAGGAATTTGTAAACATAACAATTCCAAGTCTCTGGAAATGGTCTGTTTTATTTTAAATACGCCATTCAGTTCATCGGCTATTTCTTTCCAGAATAATCTCTTTTGAGATATGTCAATGAATCCCTTAGTTTGCGTAACGTACACCTGTTTAAGCAGGCTATCATTATTTTTTCTCATTTTATTAATGTGCTTTTTAATAACATTTTGGGTATTTAACATGCTTGGGAGTTTGGAATTAGTTTCTTGCCCCACTTTATAAAACTACTGGAAAGCGGTCAACTTACCAAATCGTCATAAGTACAAATAGAAGAAACATGATGTTGCTAGCCAGTTAATAACATACAGGTTTAGTGGAAAGTATTAGCAATCTGGATATTAGCAACTGAATTCGACACGAAAGCAAACGCCTCCGACAGGCAAGCAAACGGCATCGACAGGCAAGCAAACGCCATCGACATGAAAGCAAACGCCTTCGACATGAAAGCAAACGCCTTCGACATGAAAGCAAACGCCTTCGACAGGTAAGCAAACACTTCCGACAGGCAAGCAAACGCCATCGACACAAAAGCAAATGCCATCGACACGAAAGCAACCCCAATCGAAGTTGTTAGAGTAAAGTAGTTTGTGTAAACTGGTTACAGCACCAGCTATAATTTAGCGGCTGTTAACAGCAGTTTTTTATTTCTTTTGGTTCAAGTTTAAACAACTTATCGTTTAACGATACATCAAATATTTTACAAGTCATATTTTTATCTTCTGTAAGTTTAATGAGGTTTGCTTTTTCTTCATCTAATACTTTGCTGCCGATATAAATCGATTCAATTGAATAAGTGTCGAATGAAACAAAGTCGTGGTCATTATTATTCGTATTATAAGGTCCAAATAAAATTCTAATTTCTTTTTCATATTTCCATGAATTTGATTTTGTTCTCAACCAATTAATAACAGCTTTAAAACTATCTTCAAAAAAATTGAATGGCTCTAACTCTTTGACATAATTAACCTTTAATAATGCAACTTCCTTAAATCCATTCTTTTTTATACTATGATATAATTTCTCTAGGTTAAAACCTATGCAAATCCCTTTATGTGAGTCTGCATACAATGACCACATAAGGAGATTTAAATTATCTTCAGTAAAACATGTTATTCCTTTTAACTCTCTTTCATTATTTATGTATTCTGTTTTAAATAATTCTATTAATTCTTGTTTAGAATTTTTAATTATTTTCAAGATTTTTGTTCTTCTTTCTTGTCTGCTTAGATGTGGATAATTTCTATTAATAAAGTCTTTAACATAAGAGTCCGGCATTTGGTCAAACTTAATAAAGTTAGGATGACAATCGTAGGGATTATTAAATTTAGAGGGAGTTCTTATCAATAATTTAGAATTCTGAATTATCGATATTCCTCCTTTAAAGTCAATGTATTTATAAAGAATTGGTGCATTTTCAATTAATGATTTTATCTCATTTTTCAAGTCATCCCTAAACATGATAGTTGCGTGCTTAGATTGCTTATATATTCACTTTTATTGAATATTTACATCTAATAATGAGTGTATCGCATTACTTCAAGCTGTTTTACCTTGACAGTTAATAAAATAAACGTAAATCCTTTACGAAGAAAAGTTGAACAAAAAATGCGAGCCAACTTGGGGTCGCATCCTTTTCTTAATCGGGAATATGATTCTTACAACCTACTTATTTACAGGAAATACTTGATAAACTGGCCATTTACTAATATTTTATTCTTGATTAGTTAAGTGCAAAATAGTTTAAATCAGGTTTTGTTTCACTTAGACCTGTTAGATTTTTGAAACTGGACAGGCTTTTCTTCTTGAAAACTAATAGCTAAAAGGACTCCATGTTAACCAATAATAGAATACGCATAGCTGTAAAGAGAAGAAAATACCTGAAAAATAAAATTTATATCTATACGGATAAAGCCAATCGCCAATGATTATCATAAATGGAAATATTAAAGCGATATAGCGAGGCATTGATGTTACGGAGCCAGCACATAATGGAAGGAGCAAACTTATCCAAATAAATATATTTAAGCTAAGAGGTAGCTTTCGCCATATAATAATTGAAAGTAATATTGCGGTTACTGTATAATAAGAATTAAACTGGGTTATAATATTGCTTCCTCTAAAAAGTGAAAAGAGCGGGAACATGAATTCTTTATACCAACCAACCTGCGCAATACTAAAAGCAAAATAAAATCCTGTCATATATTTCTGATAAACACAATACAACAAAAATGCGATGGGTCCTGAAAGAAATAAGAATGTTTGGAGTATGTTTTTATTACTAAAAAGCAGACCGAAATTAATATGCTTTTTCGAAATGATACTATTTCGCTCTAAAAAGTAAATGTATAGTGGGATTATTACTATGATACCATTTGGCCTCACCAACACTAAAGGAATCATTAATAGAAACAAAAGCAGGTGTCTTCGAACGTGGATTGCAATAAAAGAGTATATAAGAAAAGTAAAAAAAACAGCCTCACTATACATCATTGAATAATAGTAATGGAATGGGAATAATAGAAAAAGAAGGCTACAGTAAAAAGCTTTTTTTGGATCGTTAAAGTATAATTCGCAAAATACATAGAACCCTATAAAAGATAGTGTTGAGAATAGTATTGACCAAAAAAAACCGCTTAACCTAAAATCAATATCTAACCATTTCATGGTTATTCTATTCAACCCCGGATATAATGGAAAAAAAGCCCATTCACTTTGTTTAAAATCTAGTCCGTTGTTATATCCTAAATCTTTCTTTTCTGTAACTTTAGGATACCAGCTAGTTGCAATCTTTTCGAACCATCCAGTATCGTTTCGATGAATAATATTACTATAATCCTTTACTGAAAAGATTGAAGTATTTCCCAGGATTAAAAAAGCGAATACTAAATAAGCAAATTTTAGGCACAATGATGCGATTATTACCCTTATTATATTTTTAAAGTTCATGAGTTCAGCTTTTCTTCGAATTTAGAATCTAATGAATAAAATGAAAGTAACAATAAAAAATAAGACCCATCATAAACATGAGAGGTCTTAAAAATATAAAATTAAAGAAGACAACTAAAATATATTCCCTAATCCTTATCTTTCTTATAGATATAAGCAGCAAACAAAGGGATGAAAAGTATCCCAGCGAGCGCCGCTATCATCTTTATATAATAGTTAATTGGGCAATGCTGACCTTTTAGGAATAATCCAATTAAAAAGAATACTCCAGCGATAACACCAAGGATGTAAACTGCTTTTTTCATAGTAAATGATTTTAAAGGTGGTTAATTAGTTTGCTAATATTGAACTAAGAATTCATCCCCTTTTAAAAAAATAAACTAAAAAAAGAAATAGTAATAATGTAAATATAATGACTTATCGGATAAAAGTCAATTGTAAATATTTGTTAACTATTTAATATAGAATAAAATGATAATGTTTACGGACTCCCTTGCAAACGCAGTGAAGCAATCGTAATCTATATTTGCTAGATTGCTTCGTCGATTCGGTCCTCGCAATGACAAAGAGTCGTTCCTCTTCGCAATTACGAAAAGTAGATGCTCCTCACAAAGACATGCTGAAAGTTATTGAAATAATCAGCCGTTCTTTTCCTTTAGCAGTTGAACAATTCGAACAAAAGAAACACCAATAGACATGCCTAAGGCAAGAATCATCCAGAATCCTGCATTCGATGGATTGGTAGCAATCCTATTATAAAAAACAATGTAAATGGAAAGGGTGATTAATACTGGGTAAATTGCTAAAAGATAACCTGTTCTTTTTTTCATGATTTAGGTTTTTAGGGTTAAAACTAGAAAATTATCTTTTTTTCTTCATCAATTTCTCAACCTCATCAATCTCCTTTGGAACATTTTTGGAAAGTATCTCAAAACCAGTTTCAGTTACTAGAATGGTATCTTCAATTCTTACCCCAAAACCTTTGAACTTTTCGGGTGCGTTTTTATCTTTTGGATTGAAATATAGGCCTGGTTCAATGGTTATGATCATACCGGGCTTTAATATCTTTTCGGTCATCACATCGTGCACATCGAGCCCAACGGGATGGGATAAACCATGAATAAAGTAATTTTCGTAACCTAACTGCTTGAAAGCATTTCGAGCAAATTTTTCGAGATCAGCGGTTGAAAGTCCCGGTTTAATAATTGCAATAGCCTCTTTCTGCACCTTAAGCACCATCGAATAGATCTCCTTTTGAGCATCGGTAAACTTACCTGAAACAGGAATTGTTCGAGTTATATCGCTGCTATATCCCTGATATTTTGCACCAACATCCATTACAACAAGATCACCTTTCTGGGTTTGACGAGTATTATCGCTATAGTGTAGAATAAGGTTATTTAAACCAGAGCCTACGATGCTTGTAAAACCACGTAGCATTGCACCCTGACGGGTAAACTCATACTCAATAACCGCCTGTAGCTCATATTCCCAAACACCGGGTTTAGTAAGCTTCATTGCAGCAATAAGCCCATCGGCAGTTATATCGCTTGCTTTTCGGATACACTCAATTTCTTGCGTTGATTTAATGGCCCTCAGCTTACCAACAAAGAATTCTGCGGATTCTAACTTTAGATTCGGAAAGGTAGTTTTCATCCTAATCTTCATCTCCCGATCCATAAAGTAAGCTTTATCGCTAAGCCAGTCATTAACTAAAATCAAATCGGGAGCAGAATAGTAGAGTTTTTTTAATGCTGGAAGTAGTTTATTAAAGATAGATCTGAATTCGGAACTACTTAAAGTGGTATCGTTTAACCCTAACTTAATGTTCTTAACATCCTCAATATCTGAATAAAAAATTATTGTATTCCTTTTCTTTCCTCCAACATCAATCCCATTTGCCGACATTAACAGAATATTTGCAGGAGAGTTAATACCCGTTAGATAATAAAAGTTATGCTCCTGTATATATTCGTTTGCCAAGGGAGTTGCACTAATCGCCTTAAGAACGACTGCTTGCGAGCTATCGAGCATTGAAAGAACTTTTTCTCTTCTCGCCTGATATTCTTCGGTTGTCTGGGAAAATGCTGCTATAGGAAATAGCAGAGTGAGGAATAGTATTTTTTTCATCCGTATAAAACACTTAGGTCTTTAGATTTTAATACTTTACATTATTGTCCTTTACAAAATTTACAGAGCAGATGGAACACCCATTGATTTATTCATGGATATTAAACTATTTATAACATGAGTGTTTCATATTATTTTTAAAAAAAACACAGGTTGCTATCCAAATGGGAAACAACCTGTGATATAACTTTAATAATTAAATTTTCTCTTCAATCTTTGTTATGGACTTCATACTTTGGCTCATAGGCATGGTCATATTCTGCTGACCAGATACTGCAATTGACATATCCATTTCGGTGCTTGCCTCGTTATTAACAAGAATTGATGTTTTAGGGTTAAAATATGAAAAACCTTCGGTTTTTCCAGTTCCTTCAACAAAAAGTTCCATTCCTTGCATGTTTCCTTTACCGTTTATAGTCATAGCACCAGCAAAAGAGATTTTTAATAATTCGATCCCATCTTTAACCTCTTTACCAAGAAGCGTATACTCCATATCGGTAGTCATAATCATATTTACAGGATTTTGAGCTGTTGCTTTAGTGGTATCAATTAATTTATCATTCCATTTTTCTCCAACCTTTAGTGATTTCTCAGGTAAACCTTGAATCTTCAAAAGTTGTTTGATTGTAGCCATCATCTTTAGCGATTTCTCAGGATTAAGATCAACCGCTGAAATCTGTTTCCCAGTTGATGAAAAAACAATTCTCCGTTGGTCATTCAAATCGTTAAATTTCATAGTTGTATCCCTGCCCATTGCTGGAATCTTAGTATGCATACTTGTATTCATAAGAGTAACAAGGGTTGTGAAATCGCCATTGCTTTTAACATCCTCAACTAGCATTTCGCTATTTGTGTTAATTCCAGATTCAATCTTCATCTCCTGTCCGCCCATTGTTTGGGTAACGTTATTGTTCAATTGTGTGGAAATAACATATGTTTTTCCTTTAACAAAATTATACTTTAACAAAGTTGCATCCTGTGAAAACGCAGAAATGGTAACTAAGATTAAAGATAAAACCAATGCTTGTTTAATTAATTGTTTTTTCATGATTCAATGTTTAGGTTATTATTCTTATTTATTCAGTAATTATCTCATTATTGATGAATTTGATATAATCTAATGTTTGATCAATCACCCAGTATTAATTTTTTTCTTTTAACTGTAGTGTAATGCTTTTTGTCATTCGCCAAAAACCAAGCCGTTCTAAATGCAAGTTTAGTGATTCTGGCAGCTTTGTAAGAATTTATCAAGCCGACCTCATCCCTTACGGTATGATAGTCTTTATGTAATCCAGAGGAAAAGCCCATTGCTGAGATATCCTTTTTAAAGAAGTTGTAATGATCGCTACGGCTGTACATATCTTCCTTTGGCTCAACAATTAATAAACCTATATTTTTATTTTCATTTCTAATAATTATACCTAGATCAGGATTAAGCTTTTCTCCTTCCACTTCAATTGAATCGTTACCATTGTGACCAATCATGTCCATATTAAGCATAGCGACTGATTTATTGAGAGGTAGAAGTGGATTATCGCAGTAAAAACCTGAGCCGTAAAGACCCTTCTCTTCACCTGCAAAAAGAATAAAGAGAATACTCCGCTTGGGCTTAACTTTCATCGATGCAAACGCCTTAGCAGTGGCCATAACCCCAGCTGTACCCGAAGCATTATCATCGGCACCATTGAATATATAATCCTCTCCCTCCTTATGATTTTTCATAAAGCCCACATGGTCGTAATGACCACCAATAATAATCACTTCTTTCATCAGCTTCGAATCTTTACCCTCAACAAAACCAACAACATTCTTCGCAGTGAAATCATGGATATTAAGCTTTGTTGATAATTCGCAAACGGAATTATTAATCTGAAAAGAGGAAGGCAAATTCGATGCATCTATCCTCTTTTGAATACTTTTTAACGAATCAACGCTTCCAAACAAATATTTAATAACAGCATCGCCAACCTGTACAAAGGGTATAAGGGTTTCTTTAACGCAAATTTCAACGGGTAAATTTTCCTGAGGCATAAACTTCGAAAGGCTAGGCCAAGGATAACCCTGAGGAGTTAGCATAATATGGTTGAGCGGATCGGTAACTATAAGTAATCCGATAGCTCCGTGCTGTTTTGCATTTTCAAGTTTGGTTGCTAGCTGAGAATACTTTGTATCCCTTTCTCCATCGAATGGCGACTTTGAATCTTTCTCACCAGGTTCATGCTTCATTACCAGTACAATCTTTCCTTTAACATCAATATCCTTGTAATCATCGTAGCTATACTCAGGTGCAGTAATTCCAAATCCAGCAAAAACTACTGAAGAATTCACCAGGGTATCAGCAGTCATTTCAAATGGAGTAAAGTCGGTCTTAAGGCTAAAATTCTTACTTTCCTGTCCTAATGAAATTTTAAGAAAACTCTTGTTAACGTCAAGGTTTTTAGTATAAAAGGGGATTATCTGAAAGTAAGACCCATTAATTTTTTTAATTCCAATGGAAGCAAACTCCGTTGCAATGTAATCGGCAGCAAGATCAAGTTCACGACTTGGGGTATTACGACCTTTCATCGAATCCGAAGCCAAATAAGTGATGTACTGCGTTAACAGTTCTGGTGTAATTTGCTTTAACCCTTTTTCAATTTTTTTTTGCGAGTATATATTTCCGACTAGGAGAAAATACAAAGAGAGTGTAATAGCAATCGTTTTTTTCATCATTCAATCATTTTAAATTTTAATTTTAATAATAATCAGGTTTGATTTTTTGTTAGATACTGTTTGTAGGTCAAAGCTACATTTTTTAATCAAATAATTATCCAAATGAATACAAAAGACTGATAATATAGATAAACATTATGATTGTCTAACATCAATATACTTAAGTATTGTAGGGAATACCACAAGTAACAATGGTAATGCTACAATAAATCCTCCAATTACAGCAATTGCAAGTGGTTGTTGCATTTGAGCACCAACACCCATTCCAAGAGCTAAAGGGGTTAATGCCAAAATTGCACCAATTGCCGTCATAAGTTTCGGCCTTATACGTAGTGATATGGCATAATTTATTGATTTGTCAACATCAGAAGTGGTTTGATAGGTTGAAAGAAACTGGTTGACGGTGAAAATCGCATTCTCAGCAATAATACCGACTATCATAATAATACCTGTGTAACTGCCAACGTTCAATTGAATACCGGTTAGATACAACGCCCAAATACAACCACCGATACCAAGAATGGAAATAAATATTATGAGAAATGCAATTCGAAGATTTCTGAAAAGGAACAGAAGAACTGTAAATACTAACACTATGGCAGCTAAAAGAATAAATAAGAGTTCTTTAAATGATGCCTGCTGCTGTTCAAACGTTCCACCATATTCAATATAAAAGCCAGACGGAAGTGGTACATTCTTGTCTATTACTGTTTTAATTTCACTAATAGCACTACCCAAATCACGATTATCTAAACGAGCTGTCACCTCTAAGTTTGATTTAAGATCTTCACGGGTAAGTTCTGGGTCTCCGCTTGAAATCATTACCTTTGCGAAGGTTTGTAAAGGTCGATATGAGCCATCCGGTGCATAGATAGGTTGATTTTTTATAAGCTCGATGTTATTGTTCTTAAACTTTGTATACCGCAGTTGAATATTTAGCATTTGCTCACCCTCTTGTACCTGTCCTAATGGAAAGCCTTCATTATAGACTTTAAGTTGGGTTTGAAAATCGACTGGAGTAATTTTATATTGGGCAAGTTTATCTTGGTCTGGTATGATTGTAAAAGAAGGACCATCATAAATAATACCATTCATAACATCAGCAACTCCATCAATTTTATTCAGGTTTTCCTGTACCTTTAGCGCTATATTCTGTAATTGTATGCGGTTGTTGCCAAAAATCTTAATTACTACGGGTTGTGGACGACCTATTAAATCGCCCAGCAAGTCGGCAATTCGCTGACCAAACTCAATCTCCAGCGCAGGAGCCACAGCAGTCGCCTGCTCACGAAGTTCAGCTATAACATCCTCAGTTTTTCTATTTACACCTGGTTTTAGCTGGATTAGGTAGTCGCCATAGTTAGGAGGAATTACACCAGAAGCCATACTGATCCCCGAAATCATGTTAGTTCCAGTTCGTCTCATATACGTTTCAACATCGGGGTGATTAAGCACAACCTTATCCACTTCTTTCAGTATTGCATCGGAAGCATCGAGAGTTGTGCCAGACGGGGCAATGTAATCGAGTACGATAGAACCTTCATCCAATTCAGGTAAAAATCCAGTTTCTAGCTTATTGATTAGAAATATTGACGAAGCGATTAAAAAAAGTATAAATCCAATAGCAAACCAGGGCTTGTTGTAAAGCCAGATCAACCACCCCAACTTTTGGCGCACGGGTATA
>JAYTVX010000193.1:0-3678 GCA_043743775.1 Bacteroidales bacterium
TTACTAGAAACATTACATAATTATAATAATACATTACAAGTTTCACATATAGCTCAGCACTGATTACTCGTATTTCACCTATAAGAACTTGCAAATTTCGCTTGGTTGCAGTATGGTAAAGCCATAGATATAGGCTACAAGTCAGAATTAGCAAAGTGCTTTGCTCTTACTTTTGTAATACTGCTCATTTGTACTATCTTGGTATCCTTTTTGATAAAAAGCATTAATAAAACATATAAAATGGTATCGAAAAAACTAACTATCCTTCTGCTCTTTTCATTTATCGCACAGTTCACAATCGCTCAAACCACATTAAAGGGTAAAATATTCGACGCTGAGACTGGTGACCCATTGCCTTTTGTTAACGTCGTTTTCAACGAGAAGGGGAATGGATTCTCCTCGGGTCTGGATGGCGATTTTAAGATTACCACAAACGATCCCATTCTATGGTTAAAAGTATCATACCTTGGATATCTACCACAAACAATCGAGGTCAATGCCGAGAACTATAATAAACCCTTTAGAATTGGTTTAACCAAAACGAGCTATCAGATTAATGAGGTAATAGTTACACCAGGTATAAATCCTGCTCATCGTATTATTATTGCAGTTTACAATAATAGGAATAAGAACAATCCCGAAAACTTGGCATCGTATCGCTATACAAGCTACAATAAACTGTACTACAATTATAATAATCTGGTGGCGAAGAAGATAAATGAATCGGGTGAAGATTCAATAGTAAGTGGTAATAAATTTACTTCGAAGCTAGATAGTATAAAAAAGAAGCATGGTTTTATGTTAATCGAAACGGTTACACAAAAGGAGTATCAATCCCCAAGCAACAATTTTGAAAAGGTAATTGCCTCAAAAGTTTCAGGTTTTAAAGACCCCGTTATATCGTTTATTGCTACTCAGATGCAATCACTTTCGTTCTATAATGAGAAGATAACCATTTTAGATAAAGTGTACCTAAACCCAATAAGTACAGGAAGCACTAAAAAATATCTGTTTATTCTTGAGGATACTCTTTTTACACCCGATAATGACACCCTTTTTGTTATTTCTTATCGTCCACATAAGAATAGGAATTTTGAAGGATTGGTCGGACAGCTAACCATAAACTCAAGAGGCTACGCCATCCAGAGCGTTATTGCTGAACCATCGATTAATGTTGGCATACTATCGGTTAAAATACAACAACGATACGAGCGTGTTAAGGATAGCACTTGGTTTCCTGTGGAGCTAAACACCGATTTTATTATTACATATCCCGATTTTGTCGATAAAAAAAAGAAAGAAAGTATTTCAATTCAGATGATTGGTATTGGGAAATCGTATTTAAAGGATATCGAGATTAATCCAAAGTTGTGTGCTAAGAACTTTAGCCATATCGAAACAGTGGTCGATCCTCACGCTGGAGAAAGAAAGAGTGCCTATTGGAACCTTTTTCGCAAGGATAGTCTAACAGCACTGGAACTTCGTACATATCGCATAATTGACAGTATTGGTCGTAAGTATAATTTAGATAGAATAGCGCGGACCATGGAATCGCTTATTACAGGTCGATATCCCCTTGGCTACCTCAATCTTAATATTGGGCAAATATTCAGCTACAACCAGTTTGAAGGAGTTCGTTTAGGGGTTGGACTGGAAACGAGCCAAAAAGTTTCAGAATATTTTACCATTGGAGGTTATACTGCCTATGGATATGATGATAAAGCAATTAAATACGGAGGTTTTTCGGAGCTTACCTTTAGCCGAAAACATCAGGTAAGGCTTAAATACTCTTACATGAACGATGTTCAAGAGGTAGGTTCATACTCGTTCGTTGAGGATAACTCTTTTCTTTTTGGTGGTGATAACGGTCGTAAAATGTCAATCGCGAAGATGGATGGAATCGAGGAGCAGCGGGTCGATTTCTCGTTTAGATTTCTTAAAGCGTTCAAACTGTATTTCTCAGCAGCAGATCAAAAATACAGATATCTATCGGGTTTTAGCTATAAGAATCCCGCTACTAATGATACCCTCAGGGGGTTTAATCAGGCTACAGCAACTTTTGCTTTACGTATTTCACCAGGAGAGAAGTTTATGCAAACATCAAGATCTATTGTCCCTTTAAATGGCGCTTATCCTATTTTTTGGGTTAAATATATTAAAGGACTTGATGCGTACAACGGTGGCTATGAGTTTGATAAGGTTGAGATTCGGCTTGATAAAACCTATAAGTGGAGAATTCTCGGTAAAACAACCTTTAGTATTGATGCAGGAAGAGTTTTTGGTGAGGTACCTATGACTTTAATGTACTTTGGTCGTGCCAACTACCTTGGATATGTTACCCCCGATGCCGCTCATAGCTTTGCAACAATGCGTATGAACGAGTTTATATCCGATAGGTTCGTAAATTTATTTTTCAAGCACGATTTTGGGAAACTTCTTTGGGTAACAGGTTCAAAAAAATTCCAACCCGAGTTTGTAATAGTAAACAATATCAGCTTTGGTGATATGTCGGCGAATATGTTACATGTAGTTCCTAAAGACTTTAAGACAAAAGTTCCTACAAAAGGATTCTATGAGGCGGGTATCTATGCAAATAAGTTGTTATCAAATGGCTATTTTGCTTTAGGTTTTGGAGCCTTTTATCGTTATGATAGCTATCGGTTTAGTGATTTTAAGGATAATCTAGCGTTTAAACTTACTATAATGATGATGCTATAGCTAAAAATAAAACAACAAGATATGAATGAGTTCTTCAGCTATATAAAAAGGCCATCCAGTTCAGAGAGTTTTGTAAAGATTAACTGGGGGCACTTTTTTTTATTGCCATTTGTTTATCTTGTTTTTGCTGTATCCATTATGCTAATTCCTTTAATCATAATGAAACTTACGGGAATTACACGGTTACCATTAAATTTATCCCTTTACCAGAAAGTCCTGTTTGGGATTATTCTGGCACCCATCTACGAGGAGATATTGTTAAGGATTCTCCTGATCTTTAACAGGAAGAATTTAGCGGTATTCGCTGCTTGCTGTGCAATATTTTTCATCTATTTTTTTGTTAAAAGCAACCCGAAATTTTTAGTATTTAGCGCTTTAATAGCCGTCTCATCGATTGTTTACCTCTATTTTGATCGTTGTTTTGTTATTATCAACAATCATTATCGGTTATTCTTCTACTTTTCGGCAGCCCTATTTGGGCTACTGCATATCTTCAACTTCACAGGTATTAGTCGCTATAATTTGATATTTACACCATTGCTAGTACTACCTCAGCTGTTTTTAGGCTTAATCCTTGGATATTTAAGGGTTAAATATGGCTTTAAATACGGGGTGCTATTCCATGCCCTGATAAATATTTCAGTACTATTGGGTTAAGGGTGAATTAAGAATAGATATTAAAAAATCACCTTAACTTTAAAGTAATTTCCTTTGATATACGTCTACCCTAGTATATGGAGGATGTAATAATATTACCGATGGTTCAGCAGCGACAGCAGAAATTAAAAGATGCTGTACAGGAATATGGGAGAAATCTTTTCAAATTTATCCGAGGACGCGTTAAGAACGACGCTGATGCCGAAGATATACTTCAGGATGTATGGTACCAGTTGAGTAGCATCATCGATATCGAACCCATCGAACAGCTAAGCGCTTGGCTTTTCAGGGTTAGTCGAAACA
>JAYTVX010000194.1:0-6163 GCA_043743775.1 Bacteroidales bacterium
CGGGTTGCAAATAGCGATTGCTGACCATCACGAAGAGTAACGTCACGGATTAAGAGCTTTTTATTCATATTTTATAGGTGAAATTATTTATTGTCTTCATATTAATTCGTAACAGCGAATTAACTAAAATGGTTGATATTTAATGCATAATTTGTATAGGCTTAACAACATGGCTATATAACATATAATGCATTTAACGAATGTTTAATCCAAGATCGTCATTAAAGAATATGTATTGCCAAATCGAATAACAAGATCTATTCATATCTCAAATACAGAATGTAAGATATTTGTATGTCAGGATTAGCTCACTAAGTCAATAAAAAAGAACTTCTAAGTATTATAAGATGTTTTAATTGACTGATCTCGGTTTAATACAAAAAAAAGCGCAATCATTTTGATTGCGCTTTTTTTTAAAACTTATGAAATGCTATTTACGTTTGCTCTTTTGTAATTCCTGTTGTTTTGCAATGTTCTCAAGTTTTTCTTGAAACTTCGATTTTTTAACGGGCTTTTTGGAATTCTCGTGGAGTTTTGCCAAAATAGCCTCATCATCCACAAACCGTCGAATCAATAATGTTTGCCCAAGGGTAAACATGTTGGCAAGAAAATAGTAGTAACTTAAACCTGCTGCATAGTTATTGAACCATACGATCATCATAATTGGCATCAGGTAAATCATCATAAACTTCATACCAGGTAGCTGTGCATTGGTATCACCCATCTGATCGGCATTCATCTTTGATGTAAAGAAGAGCGCTCCAGCCATTAAAAGGGTAAATAAGCTGATATGAGCACCAAACATTGGTATGTCCCAAGGTAGATTAACGATCGAATCGAATGAGGATAAATCATCGGCCCAAAGAAAACTTTGCTGACGAAGTTCAAATGATGCTGGGAAAAAGCGGAACATTGCAATAAGAATAGGAAACTGAATAAGGATAGGTATACAGCCACCCATTGGGTTTACACCAACTTTACGGTAAAGCGCCATAATGGTTTGCTGCTTCTTAATTGCATCCTCTTTTTTCGGATACTTAGTATTTATCTCATCAACCTGAGGTTTGAGCACTCGCATTTTAGCTGAGCTCAGGTAAGATTTATAGGTTAATGGGAATAAGATTAGCTTTAAGATAAGTGTAAGAATAAAAATAATTAATCCGTAGCTAGCTATTCGATTATCCAAAACATCAAACACCCAAATTACACCGTAATTAATCCATCGTATTATCCATTTTCCAAGTGGTATAACCTTTTCAAAACTTAAATTGTAGGATTTTAAAGTTTTAAAGTGATTTGGTCCAAAATAGAAGTTTAATCCGATTGTTTCATCTTTCCCATCTTGAATAGGTAAAGAAATTTTAGCAGAAAAAGTCTTAGGAGATTTATCGCCACTTGGTTTGCTTAAGGTAAGGTTTGCATTTACAAAACCATCTTTAGCCACAAGAATTGAAGAAAAGAACTGATGCTTAAATCCTATCCATTTCACTTTAGTGGTAATATCCTTCTTTTCTTCAGATGACATTGGGCTCATCTCTTCATACTCATTGTTTGGATAGCAGTAGTTTATCGTTGTAGCGTTATTCTCGTTCTTTGCACCTTTCTCAAGTAGAGGCATTTTTGAACTCCAATTCAAATCAATGGTTCCAACCCTACCGTTTACTATGCTATTCATACCTGAGAAATGTATATCAAACCCTAGTAAGTAGCTTTCCGGAATGATGGTATAGATATAATCGATATAAGAATTGGGGCCAGCATTTAACCGCATGATAAGTTTCTGTGATTCACCTGCCTTACTAGCAATAATAACCGAATCAGCACGGTTTGGAATGAAGAAAAGGTTTTGGGTTTGGATATTGTTATTATTTCCCCAAAACTGTAATCCAAAAACATTTTCACTACCCGAAAAAAGTATTAAAGGTTGTCCGCTGTAAGTTTTAAACTTTTTTACTTCAACCGAGTAAATTCGACCTCCTTTGGTCGATATCTTAACCTTAAGCAAATCATTTTCGAGGGTAATCAATTTATCCTCACCCTTTAAAGACGCCGCAAATGATCCCATTTGCTTTACTTGCTCTTTTATTTGAACAGAATCTGTTTTAGCATTATTCAATGCTAATTCCTCAGTTTTTTGTTGTTGTGCTTTCTCGGCATTAGTCCGGGCGATTGAGTCGCTTTGAAGTTGCATTGCTGCAACTTTCTCCTTTGAAGGAGTGTTTAGGTAACCAAAAAGGATTAGTATTCCAAAAATCAAAACTATCCCGATAATCGTATTCCTGTCCATTATATGTGTATGGTATTAATTACTAAACAAAAAAGAAGCCACCCTAAAAAAGGGCGGCACAAAGGTAATAATTTCTCCGATAGCTATTTGTTAAAATCTAATGCGGCTTTAACAAAGTTTACGAAAAGTGGGTGAGGGTTTACCACTGAACTTTTATACTCAGGGTGAAATTGTACACCAACAAACCAAGGATGTTTGGGAATTTCAATAATCTCAACTAAACCCGTATCAGGATTTGTTCCAGTTGCTATCATTCCTGCTTTCTCAAACTGTTCAAGGTATGCATCATTAAACTCATAACGATGTCGATGACGTTCCTGAATTTCAGTTTTATGGTATGCCAGAGCGGCTTTTGTCCCTTTCTTAATCGTACATTGATATGCACCAAGACGCATGGTACCCCCTTTATCAATAATCCCCTTTTGAGTTTCCATCAGATCGATTACAGGGTTCTGAGTGTTACGCTCCATCTCTGTAGAATTGGCATCGGTTAATCCGAGAACATTCCTAGCAAATTCAATTACTGCACACTGCATACCTAAACAAATACCTAAGAAAGGAATACCCTTTTCACGTGCGTATCTTACGGATGATATTTTTCCCTCAATTCCACGATGTCCAAACCCTGGAGCAACAATTATGCCTTTAAGAGCGCCCAATTTTTCTTCGAGGTTCGATTCGTTGATAGTTTCAGAGTGAATTGATACTAGTTCAACTTTGCATTCATTGGCAGCCCCAGCATGGATTATTGATTCAACAATCGATTTGTAAGCATCGGGTAGTTCAACATATTTCCCGATTAATCCAATTTTAAAGGTTGATTTTGGATTTTTTAGCTTAGCAATGAACTCTTTCCATGATACAAGATCGGGCTCGTTACCTACTGGGAGATTAAGCTTCTTTAAAACGGTTAAATCCAACTTTTCCTTAAGCATCATGAGGGGTACCTCGTAGATGGTCTTAACATCAATTGATTCAACTACAGCCTCTGCTTCCACGTTGCAAAATAGAGCGACCTTTCTTCGAAGATCGTCGTTTAACGTTCTCTCAGTCCTTAATACAAGAATATCCGGTTGGATCCCATTCTCTAAAAGCACTTTTACCGAATGCTGAGTAGGTTTGGTTTTAAGTTCACCAGATGCGGCCAAATAGGGAACTAATGTTAAATGGATGAAGACTGAATTAGTAACTCCAAGTTCCCATTTTAATTGACGTACAGCCTCAATATAGGGAAGAGACTCAATATCGCCAACCGTTCCACCAATTTCGGTAATAACCACATCATATTTATGCTTTGTCCCAAGAAGTTTAATTCTACCTTTAATCTCATCGGTGATATGGGGGATAACCTGAACGGTTTTGCCTAGATATTCACCCTTACGTTCCTTGTTGATTACTGACTGGTAAATTCGTCCCGTTGTGACATTATTAGCTTGTGTTGTAGGGAGGTTGATGAACCTCTCGTAATGACCTAGATCAAGATCGGTCTCCGCTCCATCCTCAGTAACATAGCATTCACCATGCTCGTAGGGATTAAGAGTTCCTGGGTCGACATTGATATATGGGTCAAGTTTTTGAATCGTAACCGAGTACCCTCTACTTTGAAGGAGTTTAGCTAACGATGCCGAGATGATACCTTTACCTAATGACGAGGTAACACCTCCAGTTACAAAAACGTATTTAGTATTATGTGGCATGGATGAGTTATGTTTTTTGGGAGTTATTTAATCTAAATCGAGTTTGTCGATCATTCTAATCTTCTCCTCAAGCATTTTTATCTCTTCATGGCCCTTCTCTATCTTATTCTCAACATCTTTAATCATCTGCTCAGCATTCTTTGATTTTGCGAAAAAACCAATGTTGTTTTCCCAAAGAGTGATGTCGTTCTCAATTTGCCTAAGCCTATTGAAGAGCTTGTCGCGCTCCATTCTGACCTTGTTCTCCTGACGAGGATTCCCATGAACATTATCGAGCCTTGATTTGAACTTAAGAAGATTTCGCTTCGATTCGTCAATTTTTAGACTTTCGAAATGCTTATTAATGGCATCACGGTAGCGTTTTTGAATTGACTCCTTTTGTTGGATAGGAACATACCCTATATCAGCCCAACGACGCTGGAACTCTTTAAGAACATTTAGATTGTCTTCAATTTTTTCAACAATTTGATAGTTCTCTATCTCTTCAATCAGCTGCTCTTTACTCTTAAGATTATCCTCGTATTTGTTGTCAACCTGAGCAAAGTGCTGTGATTTTTGGTTAAAGAAGTAATCACAGGCAGCACGAAAGCGTTTCCAAAGCTCGTCGCTATATTTGCGTGGAACTGGTCCAATCTCTTTCCATCGTTTCTGTAAATGAATTAGATCCTCGGTTACCTTCTTCCATTCGGTGCTATCTTTTAATGACTCTGCTTGAATGCATAGTTCAGTTTTTAGCTGAAGGTTATTCTGTTGCTCCTCACGAGCATCGGTGTAAAAATCGCGCTTATTATTAAAGAATGCATCGCAAGCTAAACGAAAACGTTCATAAATTTTATTATTGTCTTTCTTTGGAGCAAAACCGATGGTCTTCCAGACTTTTTGGAGTTCAATCATCTCCTTGGAGCGCTTATTCCAATCCTTATTCGAAGAGATTGCTACCGTTGAAAGCTCCTCAGCCTTTTCGCAAAGGGCTACTTTAGCATCGAGGTTTTTCTTTTGGTCATCACGTTGCCCCTCAAAGTACTCCTGATGCTTTTTATTGATTTTTGCTGTTGCCTCTTTAAATCGCTCCCAAGTTTCGGTACGATGCTCCTTTGGAACAGGTCCAACCTCTCTCCACTGATTATGGTATTTCTGAAGTTTTTTGAACGCGGTAATAACGGAAGGCTCTAATAGTAGCTCCTCCGCTTTTTCGCATAGAACGATTTTTTCTTCAAGATTTCTCTTTAGATCAAGATCGCGAAGCTCATTATTAATCTTTACGAAATCGTAAAAATGCTGAACGTGGTGATGGTAGGTTTCCCATAAATCGTTCAGGTTTAGCTGGGGAACAGGTCCAATCTCTCTCCAACGTTGCTGTAACTCACGGAATTCCTGAAATGATTGATTTACGGAGTCTGTTTTATTAACCAGCTCTTTAATCGTTTCAATGATTTTTTGTTTCTCTTCGAGGTTATGTACTTTCTGACCCTCGAAATCTCGGTTATATTTTGAACGAAGTTCGCGATACTGCTTAAGTAATTCTTTGATCTGAGGTTCATCTAAGTCCTCAGGAGCAATAAATTGCTCAACGTTACCACCAGCGTCAACAAACTCTTTACGTTTTTTCTCAATTTCAATTTTGTGCTTTTTGTAGAAATTGATTTTAATAATCTCTACATCAGCTCTAATTACTTGAATAGGTTTTTCGTGCAGAAGCACTTTTAACGCTTCAACCAATTCACTTTTCGACATCACAGAGTAATCTCCAATATGAATGGGTGTTCCTTCGTGCTCGTCATCGGAAAATTCATCGGATTCCTCATCATCAATCGAAACAACCTCTTCATCGATCTCGATGGGTTGAAGATTTACATCAAGTTCTTCATCATCTTCATGAGAAGCTTGAATTACTTGGGTTTCCTGTTTATCAGGTTCACTTACAGCCTTGTCGTTTTTTTCAGTTTCTAAACTTTCATTTTCAGTAGAAGCATGTTGCTTCACTTGTTCAGTGCTGTTTTCGGAGGAGACTGTAGTATTTTCGGCATTGCCGAACTTCTGATCCATATTTGGATCATTCAGATCTTGACTGTTCATGAGTTACAAAAAGATTAACTAAGTATAAATCAAATGTTTATTAGGTTACTCGGCTATATGTAATAGCACACGAAAATAAGCATTATGTGGTAACACTCAAACA
>JAYTVX010000195.1:0-17333 GCA_043743775.1 Bacteroidales bacterium
AATTGGAGCAAGCGCTGGAATTGGTGCCGCTTCGGTTGCTTTTATGTTTGATTAATCCTGATTATTATGGCATTTTTTCAAATCTACTTTCAAGCGTTATTGGTGATAATGCTTATGATGACTACCCTCTGGGTAATCAGTATCTTTCTAAAAAACGTAAGCATTGTTGACCTTTTCTGGGGCTTTGGGTTTGTTGTTTCAGCCATTGTCTATTTTATCTATTCCGATGGATATGAAGCACGTAAAATCCTGCTTTTAATATTAGTTTCAATATGGGGGTTACGATTATCAATTTACCTAGCATGGCGGAATATTGGTAAAGGAGAAGATTTCAGGTATGCTCAGTTTCGAAAGAACTATGGAGAACATCGGTATTGGTGGATTAGCTTCTTTCAGACATTTCTTCTTCAAGGAATTTTGATGTGGTTGATATCTGCACCTCTTCTTGGTGCAATGTATTATTCAGGTAATGCTAGTATGGGAATTCTTGATTTTCTTGGTATTGCATTCTGGATCATAGGCATTTCATTTGAAGCAGGTGGAGATTTTCAATTGGCAAAATTCAAGTCAAACCCACAAAATAAGGACAAAGTATTGAACACCGGATTTTGGAAGTATACTCGCCACCCCAACTATTTTGGCGATTCATCGGTTTGGTGGGGCTATGGGTTAATCTGCCTTGGGGCAGGATGTTATTTTCCTGTTCTTGGTTCTATCCTAATGACGGCTTTAATCATTAAAGTGACTGGTGTTGCAATGTTAGAAAAATCATTAAAGGATAAGAAGCCTCAATATCTTGAATACATCGAAAAAACAAGTTCATTTATCCCATGGTTTCCAAAGAAATAAATCAGCCCCATAAGGGCGAAACTATGGTAGAACAAATATTAGATTTTCAAATAAAGTCCCGTAGGGACGAAACTATGGTAGCCCCCTAGGGGCGACAGAGATTAGCACCAATGCCAAACACATACACCCAAATCAATATTCACGTAGTATTCTCGGTTAAAAATCGGGAGAACTTCCTATTAAAAGAATTTCGCCCTCGATTATTCGAATACATCTCTGGGATATTAAAAAATTCGAATCAATTCCCTCTGGCTGTAAATGGGTATCATGACCATGTTCATATATTTTTTGAGCTAAGCCCCACCAATTCAATCTCAGAAATTATGAGAATTGTCAAAGCCAATTCATCAAAATGGATAAATGAGAATAATTTTATCAAAGGTAAATTCTCTTGGCAAGAGGGTTCTGGTGCATTTTCATATTCTCGTTCTCAACGGAATGATGTAATTAATTATATTATTAAACAGGAGGAACATCATAAGAAATCACCTTTTAAAAATGAATATCTTGACTTATTGAAAAAATTTGAAATTGAATTTGACAATCATTATGTTTTTGAATTTTATGAATGATAATTGGTTTCTTTCGCACCTAAGGTGCTGCCATAATATCGAACCTACGGTTCTACCATAGTTTCGCGCCTCCGGCGCTATGTTAAATGAAAAGTAATGAATCAGGCTTTTTTAAAAATAAATGTCGCCAATTCTCGTCCCGTAGGGACGAAAGTATGGTAAAAAGTGAAGCCAATAATACAAATCAGCCCCGTAGGGGCAAAACATTAACTGGCATAACTTCGCGACTACAGCGCTATTTTAAAATGAAGAGTAATAAATGAGGTTTTTTAAAAAACTACTTGTCTCAAATTCTCGTCCCATAGGGACGAAAGTATGGTAAAAGGGACGCTAATAATGTAAATAAGCCCCGTAGGGGCGAAACATATAACTAAAATGTTAATCAAACAAAATATCTGGCTAATACTCTTTGTAATTTGGGGACTACCCTTAACCTACTATCGTAGTAAATTTCGTAAAATGGTTTACCTAACCAATAGTTGGCTTATCAATATCAAACCTGTATTCTGGAAAGAATTAAGGGCTTTGTTTGGCAATATTTACCCTGAAAACAAAAGTTATATCAAACTCCGAAACTTTTACCGTTTCTACTTAACTGTTTACTTCATACTTTTTATCCTTTACTTCTCTTTCAAAGGCAACGCTCAAACCACTAATAACATCGAAATGAAAAAAATTGAAATTGGCAGCAATATCCCTGCATTTACAATAAAAGACCAAAATGGAAATCCATTTGATATCAATTCAGTAATTGGGAAAAAGAACCTTGTAATCTATTTCTACCCTAAAGATGATAGCCCCGGGTGTACCAAGGAGGCATGCTACTTCCGCGATCGATTCGAAGTGTTTAACGAGGTAGATGCTTTAATAATCGGAATTAGTGGTCAATCGGTCGAAAGTCATAAAAAGTTTGCAGAAAAATATAGGCTCACATATACTCTCCTAAGCGACAAGGGGAATAAAGTTCGTAAGCTATTCGGTGTACCAACCAATTTTTTCGGACTCCTTCCCGGGAGAGTTACTTATATCGTTGATAAAACGGGTAAGGTGATATACATTTTCGATTCACAGGTACAGGCAACCAAGCATGTTGATGAGGCGTTGAGGGTACTTAAAGAGATTAAGTAAAATTATTCTGGTTTTCTTTATTGATTTCAGTAATCAGATTAGCTAGTTATATTTTCGTTTCATAAACCAGATATCTTTTAAGTTTATTGATAGATTTACCTGATAATATTTCTCTCGGAAAAGATCGTTTGAATAATTTCCTTTACGCCCTGCCTCAAACGAAATGTTTATGCTTGATTGCTGATTACGAATAGGAACTCCTAATCCTAGGGAGGCTCCATAACCATTCAAATAAACTGAATTAAACTTAAGATATGATCTCTCCGTATGAAAACCTGCCTGATAACTCATTCTTTGAAACAAATTTTTACCCAACCTCTTGTTTGGAGTGTATTCAATTCCTGCTGCAAAATTATAGCTATCGGTTAACCACTTCATGTCATTCCTTTGCTTTACGCTACTCCATTTTTGATAACGATAATCAGCACAAAAAGACCATTTATTGGAGTTTAACGAGAATCCCGCACCAAGATAAGCAGGAATCCAAAAATTGTAAGTATCCATCAACTCTTCTGTAACAATTGAAGTAGTATCTGTTTCTTTACTTATATATTTTGAAAACTTCATTTTAGTGTTTATTCCACCGATAATCCCAATGGTGTAATTCCAGTTATTATTTAAAATATTTGAATATTGATAACCAAAATCAAAATAGAAGCTAGGGTTTGATTTGGTTTTTTCTGTCACCTTCCTGGTATGTATAAATTCACTATATGTATATTCTTCAGTCTTTTTGATAGTACCAAAAAGTACGGAGGCATTAACTCCTATAGAGTTATGGCCATTAATTTTGTATGAACTACCTATATAAATCTTATTTAGGCCACCTTCTCCTGTCGTTAGAATCTCGAAATTATCGTTAGTCCCCCCAATCAATTTCTCAGTATTGATTTTATACCCAACATTACTAAAAGGTAAAATCCCAACACTAAGTGCCATTCTTGGGGAAACCCTAACTCCAATTGCAACTTTATTTAAATTTCCACTTAAAATATTATAGCCTTCCTGCTTTGATTCAAAACGAGATGAACTACCATAAATATTCACATCAAAAAGGAAGAAAAGACTATCAATTCCACTATACGATGCGGGATTTAACTGATTGATGAACGATCCTGATTTCATCCCAATACCAACACCACCCATTCCAGTTGTTCTCCCGTTAACAGTAGTCTCCATGCTACCAAGACCAAAGTATGAGTATGGAGAATTCGTGTTTGTTTGAGCAGAACTAACCAAAGCACACAAAGAAAGAGCGCTTAATAAAATCCATCTAATAATACTACTCATAGTAAAAAATATATAATTTTAGGAAAGTTCTATAGTGCGATTTTTTTTGATCGGCAATAATCACGTGTTCGAAGCCGGTGTTGTAACTTTCGGGTAATAATAGCAAGCCATTATATTCACTCTTATTTAAACCCATTAAAGATTTAATATATGCAGTAATATCCCACGAGTAATTTATATTCTCTCTGTAAGTATAATCAATGTAAAGCGAGCCATCAAGTGTAGTCCCGCTCTCAGAAGTAATTGTCCCCAAAAATTCATTGTGTTTATTCGTAGCATAAAGGTTGAGCTTTTTGGGAAGGTAATCTATCTCCATCATTGTTGAGGGTTGAACCACTAGTTCGGCTTTAATAATTTCAAATGATTTATCTTGTTCCAATAGATTTCGTAATGTGGGGAATTCAATTCTAGTTACTAATCCTAATCCGCCTTGAACAAACGAGTTGTTTTCTAATTCGGATGATGATGTTGGTGTTTCTGAAATATCTTGAATTAAAGTATTGTTCCTATTTGAAATGATTTCATTAAATTGAAGTTCGTTGGAAGTAGGGCTAAATTTAACCCTTTTCACATTCTCGCTCTCGCCAATATGGTAATATAGGTTAAGCAGGATAGATGTATCGGAGGTAAATCCTAGTATTGACCTATTGATTGTACTTCGGCTATTTAAAACAATTCCCTTAAAATAATTTATAAAACCACCATCCTCGTTAAATGCATATGTACTTGCTTTAAGTTTATTAAAAAAATTACGTCCTAATTGATCGCTTATATGAATGCGAATTTCCTGTTTCTTTTTGGGTTTCGGTTTAAAGGTTTTTTCTCCTAAGTTCTCTGTTGAATCAAATAGAAAAGTTGAATTATTATATAGATAACTCTCACCCTCCTTAAATTCGATGTCCTGTAAAACCCGATTTACACTAATAGTAAAAGAAGCGCTAGTATCACCATAGTAATAACCCGAAGGAATTAACTTTAGAACAAGTGAATCATATACTGATTCCTCGTCAATTGATGTACTTGAATTATATAGTATAACATAACTTCGTGATTTAATACTTCCAATAATATCATTGCTGTATCTTCCAACTAATGCTATTTTTTTTCCGGATGTTATTAAAGTGTCGAGTAATAATGTTGAAGTGCTCACTGTGATCGTATCAGTGCGTACTATATTTGCAGTTGATTGTACAAAACCAGAGCCTAACGTTAAGGTGTCTTTGCTTTCGCATGAGATCAAAAAAATAAGGAGCAGTATGCAAAGTAATTCGAGGTGTCTTTTTCCCATATTTCAAATACATTTATTTATTTCAACGTCTCAAAAAAAAGATACTACGCATTAAATCCAAAGGGAAATCGATGAAAATACTTGTTTTGTCGATAAACCATTCGTTTTCTACTTCCGAATACCTTATGGTTTCATTTATCACATTCATATATATTTATTCCCGCTTGGTATATGTAATAGCTCATCTTGTCGAGTATTTTAGTTCGTTTTGATTTCGGAGTTCTATTTTTAACGACCGTAAAATGTTTCATTTAACTAATTATACATTATGAGAGAAAAAATGCTTAGAACAATCACTGCTTTCCCCTTCATATTAATGCTACTATTATTATCCTCCTGTAGCAGTGATGATAGTTCAGAAGATCTTGTCGGGAATTGGGTTAATCGATTCTCATTTGAAGGAAAGGCTCGAAGCTATGCCATTTCCTTTACCATTAATGATAAAGCATATATTATTTCCGGATATGATGGCGATGAGAGGGTTCGTCTGCAAGACACGTGGGAATTCGATCCCACCAACAACAGCTGGCTCAAAAAAGCCAATTTCCCTGGTGTCGGCAGAACCTCTGCAATCGGATTCTCAGTAAATGGGAAAGGGTATATTGGTTGCGGATATGATGGTGACAACAAATTGAAGGACTTTTGGGAATATGATCCAACGACCGATAGCTGGTCGAAGAAAAGTGAATTTAGCGGCTCGGCGCGTTATGGCTCAGTTGCATTTTCAGTTGGAGGGAAAGGCTATGTAATGGGAGGTTACGATGGCAATTATTTGAAAGATCTATGGGAATACGATCCTACATCCAATGCTTGGACCCCAAAAACCAGCCTTCCAGGAAATAAGAGATTTAATGCCATGTCGTTCGTGATAGATAACATTGCTTACGTAGTGGGGGGAAATAATAATGGGACTTACATAGATGATTTTTGGGCTTATGATGCGAGTAGCGATACCTGGGCGAAAAAACGTGATATTGCCGATAACTCCGACGAATCATATGATGATGATTATGGAACAATTGATAGGCAAAATGCTGTAACCTTTGTTATTAATGGTTTGGGTTATTTAGCAACTGGAGATAATGGTGGTCTTACATCAAGTGTATGGGAGTACGATCCTACTACCGATTTATGGCAAGATAAAACTCCATTTGAAGGAGCCGCACGAAATTGTGCCGTTGGAATTACAGTTCAGAATAGAGGTTTTGTTCTTTTAGGAAAATCAAGCAGTTTATATTTTGATGATATATGGGAATTTCAGCCCTTTGCTGAATATGATGAAAACGATTAACTGCAACTTTAATTAACGGGTTTTTGTTTTCATTTCTTTTAAGGTTAGTTTTTTTTCAAAAAACTCTTCGGCATTTTGATGTCGGAGAGTTTTTCTTGAATAACCATCCTGCCAAAAAAGATAAAACACCTTATTACAGGTATAAATTTCTTAATCGGAAATATCTTTCCATTGGTCTATATAAAATGGCTTTGAATCTATTTTGCTTGTATACCCTTAGTAATGAAAGAACCTTTGACCAAAATTATAAGAACTATGCGAAAAACAATTTATCTCAGTCGACTATTAGTAGTCGTTATATTCATAGGATTAGAATCTCAAACACTAGTTGCTCAGAATGATACTGTAAAAGTATGGGATTTAAACCAATGCCTTAGCTATGCTATTATGCATAATATTCAGGTTAATAAAAAGGAGCTCTCCGTACAAAGCAGCAAAGTCGATTATCTTAAAACAAGGTCCGAACGATTACCAACCTTGAGCGCATCTCTATACGAATCGCTAACAAATTCAAAGGATATTTCAGCTGGGGCAAATGATAAGTGGAGTATTAAAAGAGCCACTTCAGCCAGTTTAAGTTCTAGCTTAACAATTTACGATGGAGGGTCTATTGCCAATAGAATTATGCAAGGATCGTTAGATATCAAAATTGCAAATCTTGATGTAGAGATAATCAAGAATAGTATTATACTTTCAATTACTCAAGCCTACTTGAATGTTCTTTACGCTAAAGAATCGGTCGATTATGCAAAAGATGTTGTTGGAACCTCTCAAAAGCAAGTTGAATGGGCAAAACAGCTAATTAAGGTTGGATCAATCGCAAAAACGGATCAGGCTCAGCTCGAAGCTCAACTCGCCAGTGATCAATATTCCTTGGTTTTGGCTCAAAATACGTTGACTTCAAACACTACAAGTTTAAAGCAGCTGCTTGAAATTCCAGTTACCGAAAACTTTAATGTAAAATTTCCCGAAATCGATTTTGTCACCGAGTACAGCCTACTACCAAGTATTAACGATGCTTTTAGCACATCATTATCAGTGATGCCCGAGATTACGAGCAGCGAACTAAATAGGGATGCTGCTGAAATCGGTGTAAAAGTTGCTCAATCGGGCTATCTTCCAAACCTTAGCTTGAATGCAAATTACTCTACCGATTATTCTGGTCCGAGTATTAATACCTTTAACTCTCAGCTAAATAATAACCAGATGCAGCGAGTTAGCTTATCGCTCAATATTCCAATTTTCAACAGGAACATTACCAGAACATCAGTTCAGCAATCAAAAATTAACCTAGCACTGGCAAACCTCTCGATGCAAGAAACAAAGAAAAACCTGCTACAAAATGTCGAAAGTGTTTATCAGAATACCATCGCCGGTAAAAGCAGATATGATGCTGCCCTTGTTCAGTTTTCGAGTGCAAATGAAAGTTATAATATTTCTGAAGAACAGTTCAACCTTGGAATGCTCAACTCTGTAGATATGCTTAAAGCCAAAAATACGCTTCTGAATGCTAGGAAGGAGCTGATTCAATCCAAGTACTCTGCAATACTGAGCAGAAAAATTCTCGATTTCTATATGGGTAAATCTATTTCTCTAAATGATAAAAAATGAATAGATTATGAAAAAGAAGAAAATATATATAGTAATATTAATATTAGGTATTTCTGCAGTTATTATATGGGTATTGCTTTTGAACGGAAAAAAGCAAGTTGTTACACTTCAAATTGCAGTAGTTGAAAAAGGGAACATCGTTAATACCGTAACTGCTACAGGAACAGTAGAGCCTATCGATAAGGTTGATGTTGGTACACAAGTATCAGGAGTCATTAATACTATCTATGTAGATTTTAACACAATGGTAAAAAAGGGTCAACTTTTAGCCGAAATCGACAAGTCTACACTTAAAGCCAGATTACTACAATCTCAAGCAGACTTGTCTTCTGCCCAAAATGAGTTAACCTATCAGGAGCAAAATTATAATCGTACCAAAAAACTTTACGAAGCCTCAATGGTTAGTGAGGTAAACTATGAATCTGCCCAGTACAAATACAACAACGCCAAAGCAAGCGTTGATCGACTTAAATCTGAACTGGAACAAGCAGAGGTTAACCTTTCTTACGCATCCATATACTCTCCGATAGATGGTGTAATCCTTGCTCGAAATGTTGAGCAAGGTCAAACTGTAGCCGCAAGCTTTAGCACTCCTACCCTGTTTTCCATCGCAAAAGACTTAACCAAAATGAAAGTTGAGGCAAACGTTGATGAAGCCGATATTGGACAGGTTAAGGTCGATCAAAAGGTAACCTTCACGGTTGATGCATTTCCTGAGGACAAATTCGAAGGAAAGGTTATCCAAATAAGACTAAATCCAACCGTTTCATCAAATGTTGTTACCTATAAGGTGATTGTTGAAGCACCAAATCCTGACCTAAAGCTAATGCCAGGGCTCACTGCAAGCATTAATATCATTACCAAGGAAGCAACGGGCGTTTTAGTCGTATCAACAAAAGCGCTCCATTTCACTCCCGATCAGGACGTAGTCGAAAAGTATATCCCAAAACCTCCACGGAATCAGAAAATTCAAGATGAAAATGTAGAATTTGACAGTGCAGAAGCCAATAAATCGCCAAGTACAGAAATGGTATCCTCAACACCGAAAAACATAAAGCAGGTGAATGGTGAAAATATGGTATGGGTGAAAATCGACAATGCCATTCATTCCAAAAAAGTAAAAACAGGGTTAGGTGATGGCACTTTGATTGAGATTCAGGATGGACTATCTGAAGGAGATTCTGTAGTCACATCGTCAACTAAAACTCAAATAACAAGTAGCAAAAGTGCTCAGGCTCAAAGCCCATTTATGCCCAAGATGCCACAACGAAACCGTAAAAATTAATACCTACGGAAATGGATCAAACAATTATTCAAATAGAAAATCTTCGGCGTGACTTTATTGTTGGAAACGAAACAGTCAAGGCATTAAAGGGTGTCTCTTTCAGCATCATGCAAGGAGAATTCCTAACAATCATGGGAACTAGCGGATCGGGGAAAACCACTTTGCTAAATATTCTTGGCTGTCTAGATCGTCCAACCCAAGGAAGCTACCTGCTCGACAATATTTCGATAGCATCACTAAGTAAGAATGAACTGGCAAAGCTTAGGAATCATAAAATAGGATTTGTATTCCAGTCATTTAATCTTTTGGCACGCACAACAGCACTCGAAAATACTGAACTTCCATTGCTATATAACTCTAAAATCTCAGCAAAAGAACGAAAGCTACGCGCAATAGCCGCTTTAGAGGCAGTAGGGCTAGCCGATAGAATGGATCATAAGCCCAATCAACTTTCGGGAGGACAGCAGCAAAGAGTTGCTATTGCTCGAGCACTTGTTAACGATCCTGTAATGCTTCTTGCCGATGAAGCAACTGGTAATCTCGATACTAAAACTACTTATGAAATTTTGAATCTTTTTCAGGAACTGAATCATAAGGGTAAAACTATCGTTTTTGTTACCCACGAACCCGATATTGCTTCGATGAGCAAAAGAACTATAACGTTGAGAGATGGTAATATTATCAATGATATTGTGGTAGGAAATCAAAAAATAATAATGCCTGAACAAGAAACCTTTCCTACAGTAAATAATATTTAGGGAATTATTATGAGCATACAGAATCTAATAAAAATTGCGCTAATGGCGATGGTAAGGAATAAAATGAGAACATTCCTTACCATGCTAGGTATTATAATTGGTGTAGCATCAGTAATTGCAATGCTTGCTATTGGACAGGGCTCAAAAAAGAGCATCCAGGATCAAATATCGGGAATGGGAACAAATATGCTATTTATCCGCCCAAATAGTGATATGCGCGAAGGGGTTAGAATGGATGCAAGTAGTATGCAAACACTCAAAATAAATGATGTGACTGCAATCCAAAAGCAATGCCCAAATGTTTCTCAAGTATCGCCACAGGTTAGCTCAGGGGGTCAGGTTATCTATAGTTCAAAGAACTGGCCAACCTCAGTTCAAGGAGTAAATTCCCAGTACCTCGCTATACGAAAACTATCAATTAAGGAGGGCAATATTTTTACAGATCAAGATGTTTCAAGCGCAGCTAAGGTTTGTGTTCTTGGGCAAACTGTAATTAAAAATTTATTCCCCGATGGAGAAAATCCCATTGGAAAAACTATCCGTTTTAATAAAATCCCGTTTAAGGTAATTGGAACACTAAACGAGAAAGGACAGAATACTTTTGGTCAAGATCAGGATGATATAATCCTTGCACCCTACACCACCATTCAAAAAAGAATTATGGCAATCACTTGGTTACAGAGTATTTTTGTTTCTGCTACCAACGAGAGTACTTCTGCTTTAGCACTAAATGAAATAACTCAAGTATTGCGAAAATCTCATGCCCTAAAAGATACCGTTGAAGATGATTTTGAAGTCCGTTCACAAGCCGAATTGATTAGCACGTTTAGCTCTGTAACAGATATGTTGACTATTCTATTAGCAGCAATTGCAAGTATATCTTTGCTAGTTGGGGGTATTGGGATTATGAATATCATGTTTGTTTCTGTTACCGAACGAACTCGTGAAATTGGACTACGTATGGCAATCGGGGGGAGAGAAATTGATATCATGTTTCAGTTCCTAATCGAAGCGGTAATGATTAGCGTTGCAGGTGGAATATTCGGGATTATTCTGGGGTTTACAGCGTCTTATGCTGTCTCATCAATCCTTGGTTGGCCAATTTCCATCACCACATTATCGATAGTTCTCTCATTTCTAGTTTGTGTAGTTACAGGTATGTTTTTTGGGTGGTATCCTGCTCGTAAAGCATCTTACCTTGATCCGATAGATGCTTTACGATATGAATAATAATTACTATATTAACTTAATTTTAAAATGCCATGAAACGAATTAATTTACTGATAGCGATTGTCTTACTCAGTTCAACTATTATGAGAGCACAAGAACCTAATCCTCCTAAATTTAACCCTAAAGAGATGGCTGCGCAAACAGTTCTTGATCTCACAAAGCAAATTGCCATAACTCCTGCTATTCAAGATTCATTGGACATTACTTTTTTTGCTTTTTTTTCTGAAATGAAGAACGGACGAGAATCGGGAACCCGACCAGATATCGAAAAAATGGAAGCGGATAGGGATTCGAAAGTGAAAAAACTCCTTACCGATGAGCAATACAATGTATACCAGAAGTTTATGGAGGAAAAGAAACCACGCAGAGTTGGCCCTGAAGGTGATAGAATGCATAATCAACCCGAAGGACGAAGATAAACTAGACCTTTGATTTTTAAACCAAACCCAGATGAGTACCCTAAGTCCCAAATCAAAACTAACGATAAGCGTAATCCTGCACGTTTTAGTGTGGGGTTTATGGTTTGCTGCACCTATAATTTTTTCATTCAATAATCCACAACGGCAAGAGCCACCCAAGGATCCAAGTTTTTACCTATTCATTTGGATTCCAATGCTTTTCTCTCTTGCCCTCTTTTATCTAAACTATTTCCTATTTGTAGAAAAATTGCTGTTTAATAAAAAGATATTGTGGTTTTTTGGGGTGAACATCATCCTGATTATTCTATTCTCATTCACTGTTGACTGGGTCAGAACAGCTTCGATGGGTATGGCTCCTATGCACGAGTATTTAATGCCAATGAATGAGCCAATGGGGCCAATGGATAAGCCGGAATTTAAGCCTCCTAAAAACTCTTTATTCGGGCTAGATAACCTTATTTTTATTTTTGTTGTTAGTATTAGCGTTGCCATTCGAACAACAAGTAGATGGTACGCATCCGAAACACAACGTAAAAACCTTGAGAACGAGAACCTTAAATCTGAGTTAAGCAACCTTAAAATGCAACTCAACCCACATTTCTTCTTTAATACCCTGAATAATATCTATTCACTGATAAAAGTTTCTCCCGATAAAGCTCAAGAATCTGTTCACGGATTGGCCAAGTTGATGCGCTATCATCTTTATGAAACCAATGAGGAAAAGGTTTCCCTTTCTGCAGAGGTAGACTTCTTAAAGAATTATATAGCCCTTATGCAGATTCGTATGAACCCCAACGTTAACATCGAAACCGACTTTAGCATCGAGAATCCAACGGCTCAAATCGCTCCTCTATTATTTATTTCTCTGGTTGAGAACTCTTTTAAACACGGCGTTAGCCCGACAGAGGAATCATTTATTAAAATATTAATGACTGAAAAGAATCAAATCCTATCATTCATTATAATGAATACCGACTTCCCTCAACGAAAAGAAAGCGCAGGAGAATCAGGTATTGGCTTTGAAAATCTTAAGAAAAGGCTTGCGCTTATCTACCCCGATAAGCATGTTCTTTCGCAAAGCTATAAGAGCAAATACTTCCACGTTAACGTAACCATTCAGCTATGAGAAAAATTCGATGTTTGATAGTTGATGACGAGCCCCTTGCTCTCGGATTGATTGAGGACTATGTTCTAAAAACACCATTTTTAGAGCTGGTTAACAAATTTAACTCCCCTTTTCAAGCTATAGAAGCATTACAAAGCGAAAAAATTGATTTGATTTTTCTTGATATTCAAATGCCCGGTTTATCGGGAATTGATTTTTCTAAATTGCTCCAAAACAGCCCCAAGGTTATATTCACAACCGCTTACAGTCAATACGCCCTTGAAGGCTTTAAAGTTGATGCGCTCGATTATCTTGTAAAGCCTATCAATTATCAAGAATTTCTTAAAGCCTCAAACAAGGCGCTTACCTGGTTCAACTTAACCGAACAGAACATCGACCCAAAGATTGAAACCCATTCAAATACCTCAATATTCGTAAAATCAGAGTATAAACTTTTAAAGGTTGAATTTGATAATATATTGTACATAGAAGGGTTGAAGGATTATGTGAAGATATACTTAAAAGATCAAGTCAAACCAATCCTTTCGTTGATGAGCTTGAAAACGTTGGAGGAAAAACTTTCTCCTGAACAGTTCATGAGAGTTCATCGTTCGTTTATCGTAAACTTAAAACAAATTAGTAGAATTGAAAGAAATCGAATAGTTTTTGGTTCGGTATATATCCCCATTGCCGATAGCTATAAAGAGCCGTTTCAAGAATTTTTGAATAAAAAAAGTTTGGGGTAACTCTAAATTGTCTAATTTCAATCCCTTTTTAACTGACATTATTAACGTGTTCAGCTAATAAGTTTTAATTCAAGTTCAACAAAAAAAGTTGATCCAACTCCTATTTTAGATTCAACTCGAATAGTTCCTCCTAAAAGTTCAACTAAGCCTTTACTTAATGCTAAGCCCAATCCTGTTCCACGATAGAGTTTGGTTTTTGGTTGAGCAGCTTGCCAGAATCGCTCAAAAATAATGTGCTGCTGTTCCTCTGAGATTCCAATACCAGTATCCATTACATAAAAAACGAGTTTGTCATTCTCTTTTATGTAATCAACCTCAACAGTTCCTTTTTCAGTAAATTTCAGGGCATTGCTGATAAGGTTTATTAGTATTTGCTTCAGCCGCTGTTTGTCGGTTTTTAACTCGATAACCCCTCCTGTTTTACTAAAAATCAATTCAACCCCTTTTTGGGAAAGAGTTTCAGCCTTGCTCTCAAAGTGGTTCGATAATTCGGTTACAAGTGCCTCAACATTAAAATTTTCATTAAAAAGAATAAGCTGTCCGGCTTCAATACGGGAATAATCGAGAATATCATTTACCAATCGCATCAATTCGTTAGAACAATTCTTAATTATTCTTCGGTAGCTATCCGCTGTTTCATCCGATGGATCGGTTTTACATAGTAACTCCGAAAAACCCAAGATGCCATTTAGTGGAGTTCTTATCTCATGCGACATATTCGCCATAAATGCCGATTTAAGCCGATCTGATTCCTCCGCTCTATTCTTTAACACCTCAAGCGCCTTTTTTTGAGCGATAAATGCAGTAATAAGTTCTCCAATCTTAACGAATTCTCTTCCAAAACGATTTAGAGTTTTGGCTTTCTGAATATCCTCCGTTTCGAGAACCTCCTCTACTATTCTTAATGGTTTATTGATCCATCGGGCAGTTACAAAAAGAAAAGTTATTAGAAATACTATGGCAGCCAAATAGAATAGACCTATTAGTTCCTTCGAAAATTTATCGTACTGATCGACAAACGGAAAGTCCTTTTCAAAATGAAGGTACGTAGTTGTTCTACTCTTGTAAAAGTTAAGAGGTGTGTTACTTACAATTTGATGTTTTCTTGGCTTTACACTTAGGGTATCGCTAATTAATCTAACTTCCGAACCAGTTATCTCCGATAGCGTTTGTATGTAACTATAATCAATGATCCTGCTTATAAAAAGATAACCTTGTGGTTTTGTTAATCTTTCGGGATCCGCAGAGGAATGGACTGTTGCTCCAAAAACTTCAATAATCCCTATCGGGCTTTGATCATAAAACCTTATAAACCTAACCTTAGACAATGAATCAAATACATCTCCATTCAGACAATAGCTGTCCAATTGTTTCGAGATATCATTTGAAACGCTATAAATCTTATTTTTTAAGGTATCAAAGACACAAATTGATGATACCTTAAAAGTTGAAATTATTGGATCGATATTGTTTTTCGCCCAACCAAGATCCTTTTTGTTGATAAAACTGACCATTTCGTCCCAAAACGAATAGTCAAAGGAAACTTGATGAATTCTAATCGTTTCAAACCGAAGGGCAATGCTTACGCTTTTCTCAACCTGATCTCGGTTTGATTGTATGAAAATTTCCTTCTTCTTGCTATTTACATGAAACGCTATGTAGGTAATGCTTGCAAAGAAAAGCAATATCAATAATATAAATAGGAAGATAATATTTTGAGTTTTGCTGCGTCTCATCTAAATAACTTTCAAAATATGATAAGGCTATAATACGAATTACTTTGTAGCTATTTAGTGTTTTTTAGAACAATTTAGAAAAAGATTTTATCAGATAGTAATTTTGACGGCCAAATGATAATTCAAAACTATGGTTAATGTTTTTTCAATCAACGATATTAATAAAAATCGAAACGTTGTATAGTACAGAATTAATCTATGATCATTTGGTTATATACCTAAGATGTGTAAATAAAACTTGAAGTAAGAGTGATGAATCTTGAAGTAATACTAAATAAAAACAGATGCAATCTAACTTCAACTCATTTCAAATTTCGAACAATGAGTATACATCAACCAATGATCCATGTTTAGCCAAAACATATACTTGGGTCGACAGATAAAAAGCCGCAAATTATATTATATGAAACACATATGGTATTCACTTGAAATTTTAATGGCAATGAAATTTTAATTCATTCACATTAACCACAATTGATCGAAATAAAATAAACTACCTCGTAACTGAACTGCGAGGAACCGAGTTTACAAGTTCGCCGAAGGCAATATTACTCTTGAGATCCATTGACTTATGCTCGGGATAATTATTACAAAAAAAAGGTTTCCTGATTCAATGAGGTTTTTTTCTATTCTTTAGTTTAACTTTTTTCAAAGAAGGGTCACATGCATCACCGATCCCATCGTTATTAGTATCCTGCTGGAGGGCATTAACTACTAATGGACAGTTATCGCTTACATCCAGCACTCCATCGCCATCTGTATCCATTACTGATGTTTCACACGCATCACCAATACCATTATGGTCAGTATCCTGCTGATTGGAATTAGCTACTAATGGACAGTTATCGCTGGCATCCGGTATCCCATCCCCATCGGTATCAATTACAGATGTTTCACATGCGTCACCGATCCCATCGCCGTCAATATCCTGCTGATTGGAATTAACTACTAATGGACAGTTATCACTAGCATCCGGTACCCCATCCCCATCGGTATCAATTACAGGTGTTTCACATGTGTCACCGATCCCATCGCCGTCAGTATCCTTCTGGTCTGGATTGGATATGCTCGGGCAGTTATCCTGTGCGTTAATAATCCCATCACCGTCGATATCATTATTTGTTTGTGCATTTGCAGCACTTACTCCCGGTACAATTACCCAATTACTCGAGCTCAGCCTTAAAGTATCACCGGATAACGAAACCTTTAAATAGGGCTTACTGCTAAGATCATTGTAATTGCCACTTGTTGCTACATCTTTTAATACTGGTTTTCCCGATAAACTGGACCAAGAACCGTTAAAGGCATCAATTATCCCGTAACCTGAAACAGTAGTTGGCTTATCGGTTATATTATTGAAATGCAACTCGGATTCACCGCTTGTTTTCAAATTGGTTTTGGTATAATAACTTCCTTTTGCAGCAGTCCATAAAGGGTCAGTTTCAGTAATATTACCTGTAATTGTCTCTGCAGTTTTAGCATGCAAAGCATATGGTACGCTCAATAGCTGAATTGTTCCCATATCAACATATGTTCCACCACCGGTAATATCAATTTCAATTTTTAAATAATAAGTATTGGTTCCCCAATTTATGGTGTTAAAATTTCCAGTTTTACCAGTACCATTGCCAATGGCAAGAGTAACTAATCCGGACTGATTGGTGGTTTTACTTTGATTTTCGCCGTAGGCAACTGAACCAGATGCGCTTCCTTTCAGAATACTTAAGTGGAAAGATACAGAATGATCTGAGAGTGCAATGCCTGCAGCATTACGCACAATTGCCTGATAGCTGAAACTATCTGGTGTTTGAGCAAAAACACATACACTAAGTGTGATAATGAAAAATGCGAGGAAAAATTTCTTCATAGCAATTAGATTAGTAATTCTTTTTTCTTTAAAAATATTCAACTCTTTTTTATAAAAATATCACTATTATCCGACTAAAAGGCAATTTAGTGTTTTAACGTATCCAATAGCCTCATAATCATTTGCTATTTGTTCTATTTCAATCGTCACCCCCCCCT
>JAYTVX010000196.1:0-4363 GCA_043743775.1 Bacteroidales bacterium
GCTGCCATACCTTACTTATATGTAATTAATTGGGTTGGTTTTTATTTCTGATTTGAGAACTGCAAATTTAGGGAAATTTTTCAATAGATATTCATAAAATATTTCTATGGTGAATTGTTCGCTCTCGAAATGACCGATATCAGCGATAATAATTTTATTTTCAGCATCGAAAAACTGGTGGTATTTGATATCCCCAGTGATATAAATATCTGCATCAGTTGCTATTGCCTGCTTAATAAGAAACGCTCCACTCCCTCCACAGAAGGCGACCTTTTTAATATCCTTTCCATGGAATTGAGTATGACGAATTGATTGGAGGTTAAATACCTTTTTAACTATTTTTAAGAATTCTAATGCTGGAATTGGGCTAGCCAACTCGCCAATCATCCCTGATCCAGCCCCATTAAATGAATTTAATAGGGGGTATATATCGTAAGCAACCTCTTCGTAGGGATGGGCTGAAATCATTTCGTAAATTACCTTTGATAGCTTTGCTTTCGGAACAATTACTTCTATTCTTGTTTCTGGTTCAAGGTGAAGTTCGCCCAATCTTCCAACAAATGGATTTGCTCCTTCGTTAGCTCTAAATGTACCTTTTCCTTCAATGTTATAGGAACAACAATCATAATTACCAATATTGCCTCCACCACATTCAAACATTGCTTGCCGAACGTTATCCGCTTCATTGATTGGAACAAAAGTGACAACTTTAACGAGTTCTCCTTCCATTGGACTGAGAAACCTAAGATTTTTTAAGCCAAGTAATTCTCCAATTTTTGAATTAACTCCGCCTTTAATATTATCGAGGTTGGTATGGGCAGCATATATTGCAATATCGTATTTAATAGCTTTTATAATGGCCCTTTCAACATAGGTCTTCCCAGTTATACTTTTTAATCCACTAAATATCAGCGGGTGATGCGACACAATTAAGTTCAACCCCTTTTGATGCGCTTCCTCAATTACCTCAGGAGTAACGTCGAGAGTTACAAGAATGCCCTTTAAAGGCATATCGGGATTACCTACAAGCAAACCTGAATTATCATACGATTCCTGATAAGATAGAGGAGCAAACTGCTCGAGCAAAGCATTAACGTCGCGTATAACCATAAATATTCTGGATGATGCTATAGCTCTTCCCTTATCTCAAGAAGCATTTCTTTGATCTTCTTAAGGGTGTCAACTATTTCGTAGTTATGAATAGTATCCTGCTTATTCTCCGTTAACTTTTTACGAGTACCCTCAAGCGTAAGTCGCTGTTCTTTGACAAGATGATGAATGAGTTTGAGATTCTCAATATCCTCTTTCGTAAAAAAGCGATTCCCTTTTTTATTCTTGTGGGGTTTAATAATATCAAAATTCTTCTCCCAAAATCTGATTAATGAGGTGTTTACATTAAACATCTCGGCAACTTCGCCGATTGAGTAGTAGAGTTTTTCAACCTTCTTTTCTTTGTAAGGCACTTTTTTAAAAGTTAAAAAGATTAATCAAGCGATTGCCCGCTATTTGCAGCAAGGGCAATAATTTTATCGTATTGCTCGGGTGTTAAATCGTTAAAATAGAAATTAATTGGATTGATTGGATCATCTTGTTTTCGTACCTCATAATGTAAGTGAGGAGCCAAACTCATCCCCGTACTCCCAACAAGTCCAATAACCTCTCCTCGCTTAACGCTCTTTCCCGGTCTTACTAATATCTCGCTTAAATGGGCATAAAGAGTTTTGTATCCAAATCCATGATCGATTATTATTGTATTCCCATAACCTCTTTTAGAATGATCAACATCAACAATAACACCATCACCTGTAGCGTAAACTTCAGTTCCTGTAGGTGCAGTGAAATCCATCCCAGTATGCATTTTCAACACCTTATAGTACGGATGGATTCTAACTCCAAATGGGGATGCAACCCGAGTTAAATCCTTGTTGGATATTGGTTGAATCGCTGGGATTGACTTAGTTAGCAACTCCTTATTCTTGGCTAAAGAAATTATCTCGTCAAACGATTTTGTTTGAATGTAAACCTTTTTGGCCAGCTTATCCAACTTTTTGGTTGCCTCAATAACAATTTCCGAATTTGAAAGCCCTTCAAGTTCAGAGTATCTATCGGCTCCACCAATACCAGCTGAGCGAACTGAAGATGGGATTGGTTCTGCCTCAAAAATTGTTCGATAAATATTTTCGTCACGCTGTTGAATGTCTTTAAGTACCGATTCAACCTGACTATATTTCCCATTAAGCATTTCAAATTGAAGAAGAAGTTCTTCCCTTTCGCGCTTTAAGCCTCTCTCCTTAGGGGTATCGAAGAAGGAGGTGTAAATTGAATAGTAGGTAATTGTAATAACAATGGTTGCCATTAAATAGGTTAAACCCCTCAAAAGTTTTTGCTTTAAAGAGGGTCTAATATTTATAAAACTAAGAGTTTCGTGATTAAATTTATATTTATTCTTTGGCATTAATCGACTAATATTGATGTGTCAAATTTACAAAAAAACAAATGCGATGAGATTATAGTTTCATATCGATTGTATCTTTCTCTGTTTTTCCAACGGTTGCAAATTTCACCATCTTGTCGTAATCTTCAATGGTAAGATCGTTGAAGTAGTTTAAAGGATCAGTAGAGGTGTTTCGAAGCATTACTTCGTAATGAACATGAGGGCCTGTACTTCTTCCTGTATTACCGAGTAATCCAACAATCTGTCCACGTTTTATTTTATCACCTGGCTTTACCTCTATTTTACTAAGATGGGCGTATCTTGTTTTATACCCAAATCCATGGTCGATTACAATATTTTTTCCATAACCGGTGAATGAGTACTCTGCCTCAACAACAATCCCGTCACCAGTTGCATGTATGGGTGTTCCAATTGCGCCGGTGAAATCTATTCCATAATGCATTGTTAATCGATGAGTGAATGGATCTGATCGAAAACCAAAGTAAGCCGAAATGCTTTTAAGTGATACTGGTTGGATTGCAGGAATACAATGAGTCATCTTCTCCTTATTCCTTGCTAAATCAATTACCTCATCAAACGATTTTGACTGAACATATACCTGCCAGCTGAGTAGATCGAGCATGGTAAATGTTTTAACTAGTAAATCAGCATGTTGGTATTTTTCAAAAGATTTATACCGATTAACACCACCATAACCACCTTCACGAAGTGATGCGGGGATTGTATCGGCTTCAAATATTGTTCTGTAAATATTATTATCTCTTTTCTGAAACTCTTTCACCAACACCTCTTTTTCTTTGACTTTTCGCTGAAAGAGATCGTATTTAAGGATAACATTCGCAATGTCGCGCTTAATATTTTTCTCCTTGGGGGTATCTAAAAAAATTGAATATATGTAGGTTAAAGTAGCTGCTACTGTTATGTTAACTAATAAATGAATTGCTATATTTGCAATCCTTTTACGAAGAGGATGGGTAATTACATCAAATTTTAATGTATGAGGATTAAATCGATATTTAATTTTGGCCATCTCTTTATGTTATAGCTGTTTAAATTGATTCCATTTTGACGAATGGAGACAAATCTAAGATAAATATTTATTTTTGCAAAGTTTTTAACAAAAAAATGACGTTGAAGTATTAACTAATGCTCAATGAATCATTAAAATAAAGAAATTTAAGAACCATCTTTCTCGAGATTACATAAAAAGTGATGATACAAAAAAAAATCGGCCTGACGTTCGGCAGGTTTTGTGATTACAATTTACAAAGTTTTACCATAGCATTTATATTTTTCTATTAAATAATCGTTTAACCTAATTTCATGAATATGAAATCAAGCGAAATCAGACAAGCGTTTCTTGACTTTTTTCGTGGTAAGATGCATCAGATTGTTCCATCGGCACCGATGGTAATCAAAAATGATCCTACCCTAATGTTTACTAATGCTGGAATGAACCAGTTTAAGGATATTTTCCTCGGTAATTCACCGGTTAAGCATTCAAGAATAGCCAATACTCAGAAATGCCTTCGCGTATCGGGCAAACATAACGACCTTGAAGAGGTTGGCCACGATACGTACCACCATACCATGTTCGAAATGCTTGGCAACTGGTCGTTTGGCGATTACTTCAAAAAAGAAGCTATCGATTGGGCCTGGGAGTTTCTGGTTGACGTTTTAAAAATTGATAAAGATAATTTATACGTAACCATTTTCGAGGGAAGCACAGAGGATGGAATCGAAATGGATAAGGAAGCCTTTGAGTACTGGAAAAAATACCTACCCGAAAATCGAATATTACTAGGTTCAAAAAAAGATAACTTTTGGGAAATGGGCGAATCAGGCCCATGTGGTCCTTGCTCCGAGATACATGTTGATATTCGAAATGAAGAGGAAAAAAAGTCAGCA
>JAYTVX010000197.1:0-3576 GCA_043743775.1 Bacteroidales bacterium
GATGAGCATGTACAATGCTGCCCTTGAGGTGAACCATTGGTGCCACGAAAAGGTATCGTACAAAGCTTCTGATGAACGCACATCAGGACCATTAACAACCGTAAGGAACGCACTTGGGAGGTGTGGCGAGGAATCAACCTTTACTGTTTCAGCCTTACGATCAGCTTGCATTCCGGCTCGTCAGGTTTACACACCACGTTGGGCTCACACCAACGATAATCATGCTTGGGTAGAGGTTTGGGTCGATGGAAAATGGTATTACTTAGGTGCCTGTGAACCTGAACCCGAATTAAATATGGGCTGGTTTTCGGCACCCGTTAAACGTGCAATGATGACTCATACCATTGTATTTGGTCAATATCAAGGTTCAGAAGAAAAATTACAGCTCGACGATAAGTTTACTCGTGTAAACCTACTAGCGAACTATACATCAACAAGAGAAATTCCTGTTAAGATTTTAGATGATAAAGGTAAACCTACCGCAAATGCTAAGGTTGAGTTTATGCTATACAATTATGCAGAGTTCTACCCTATCGCTACGAAATATACCAATGATAAAGGATTCTGCTCGTCCATTACTGGATATGGGGATTTAATGATTTGGGCATCACAATCAGGGAATTATGGTTATCAAAAAATTTCAGGAAACTCTACCGACACCATAACCATCAAACTCTTTCAACCTCAAAATAGAGCATTCACGGAAACATTCGATATTACACCCCCAATTACTCAAGCTATTCCATCTGCGGATCCTATGAAATCTGTTGCTAATAACATCCGGTTACAGCAGGAGGATGCTATTCGAAATGGCTATATCTCAACCTTTATTGACTCATCAACTAGCCATAAACTTGCCCTTAGTAAGGGATTGAGTAGTAAAGAGGTTTCATTATATCTTAAAAATAGCCGTGGTAACTGGAAAGAGATTTACACCTTTATTAACTCACTTGATGCAAAAGATACTGCAAGCGGTTTGGCGATACTCCGTAATATCTCCGAAAAAGACTTTCACGATGCACTTGCCTCAACGCTGAATGATCATCTGAAAAACATTGACACGTATCCTAATGATGATAAAAGCCTAAGTAAAGTGAACTATGAGAAATATCTGCTTGCACCACGTATTGGTCGTGAGTTCTTAACATGTTGGCGGAGTTTCTTGCAGAGATCATTCACCAGAAAAGATGCAAAAAAGTTTCGCAGTAACCCTCAAATGCTTATCACATGGATTACCCAAAATATTAAAATAGACACTCTCAGCAATTACTATAATGTAACATTAAGTCCCGAGAGCATTTACCAGATGAGAGTTGCTGATAGGTATTCCCGCGATATCTTTTTTGCTGCTACCTGCCGTAGCTTAGGAATAGCCGCCCGGCTTGAACCGGCAACCCGTAAACCACAATACTTAATCGACAATAAATGGGTTGATGTTCTTTTCGAAAAGCAGATGATTACCGAATTACCCAAGGGTGAGGTAACGTTATTAAATCCATCGGAGGATAAAAGTTTTATCCCTCAATACTATACACATTATACCATTGCTCGCCTCGATATGGGTCAGTTCACTACTCTCGATTACGAGTTTGACCCAACCCTGAAGACATTTCCCTGCAAGTTGAACCTTGAAGTCGGATACTACCGATTAATAACTGGGAATAGACTAAACGATGGCTCTGTAAAATGCCGAATTGATTACTTCAATGTTGAGAAGGGAAAATCGATTACCCTTCCAATTGTTGTTCTTCCAATCGAAATGCAAAATGGTGTTTTAGGCAAAGTTGAAACATCAGCCGGTTTTAAAACCCTCGACAATCTTGATTTTATGCTAAGTTGCTTTATGAATATTAAAGATAAAGACTTAGTTGTTGCAGTTATTGATCCCGATAAAGAACCTACAAAACACCTTATGGAGGATATTCAAATTGTTAGGAAAAGGTTTGATGAGTGGGGCGGACATTTTCTTTTAATTGTGGCAAAAGATAAACTGACAAAGCTTTTTGATCAAACAGTATATAAGAATCTTCCATCAAATTGTTTTTTTGGCTATGATCCAACGGGTGATGTAACCAATGCCATCGATTTGATGTGTGGGCAAAATCCCGGACCACAATATCCTCAGGTATCAATCATGAATGACAAAGGGGAAATAATCTTCTATTCCGAGGGGTACAGCATAGGAATGGGGGAAACCATTTTGAAAAACCTTCAGAAATAGATGAACACAGAAAACACAGACTAAACAGAAATTCACAAATTTTCTTTGCGTATTTGTGCCATTTGCGTTAAATCATATTAAAAAATTAAAAAATGATCTTACTAGAGGTGTGTGCTAACTCTCTTCAAAGTGCCATAAACGCTCAGGTAGCTGGTGCCAATAGGGTAGAACTTTGCGAAAATTTGGAGCATGGTGGAACAACCCCATCATACGGATTTTTAGCGCATGCACGAAAGCATCTAAATATCAAAATAAACGTGCTAATTCGCACACGTTCAGGGGATTTCCTATACTCCGATTTGGAGTATCAGGTTATTCTGGATGATATCAAAGTGGCAAAAGAATTAGGTGCTGATGGTATTGTTTGTGGAATTCTTTTACCCAATGGGGATGTTGATGTTGCAAGAACAAAGGCCTTGGTTGAGCTTGCAAAACCCATGTCGTTTACATTCCATCGCGCATACGATTTTACCAACGATCCATTCAAAGCGCTTGAAGATGTAATATCAACTGGAGCAAATTGTCTATTAACCTCAGGACAACAGCCAACGGCCATTCAAGGAGTGCATCTGATCTGGGAACTTGTAAAAGCTGCAAATGGCCGAATAGCAATAATGCCAGGTAGTGGAGTAAATGCGGATAACATTGAATATCTTCTCGAAACGGGGGCTAATGAGTTTCATATGAGTGGAACATCTCCCGTTGAAAGCGGTATGACATTCCGAAAATTGGGTATGTCTTTAGGAAATTCTGAGAATGATTACAAAATTCTTGAAAGTAATATCGAAAAGATAAAAGCAGTATTAGCACTCCTTTCTGAAAAATAATAAAAGGATTACAGCAGAGACGCAGAGAGCGCAGAGAATTTGCTCAACGGCCACAGCACCTCAGCGGTAAAAAATCAAATAAGAGTTAGCTATCCTTGTTTTATTATTACTTAACTTGCCAATAGCAATTGGTTTTTCAAAAGATATTATTCTAATTAGTGTCTGTCTATAAACTATGAAGAATTTCACGCAAAGACCGCTAAGGAATTCGCAGAGATCGCAAAGTGTTAATATACAAATTTTTACTTTGCGTTCTTTGCGTGTACTTTGTGCCCTTTGCGTGAACTCTTCATATTTGGTGACTTTATGGACAGACTTTAATTAACCTCTTTCACTGAAATCTAATCTCTATGGCACATCATAATACGATAAAAGCCAATAGCTATAGCAGTCTTGCTCAGCGGTTAGATAGATTCCCTCAGGGCGCACCGCCAACCGAACTTCTTTTTAAAATTCTTAAAGTCCTATTCTCTGAGAGAGAAGCTAAACTGGTCTCGCTTCTTCCCATTAAACCCTTCACCGATAAAA
>JAYTVX010000198.1:0-15263 GCA_043743775.1 Bacteroidales bacterium
TTGAATTACTCAGAAGCACAAACCGAAACTATTTGAAACGAACAGGTTCACCGCCCACAAATCAGCAGTATCAGCTGGTGTTTTTGTAGGGGGGGTGACGATTGAAATAAAACAAATAACAAATGATTATGAGGCTATTGGATACGTTAAAACACTAAATTGCCTTTTAGTCGGATAATAGTGTTTTGAAATTTGTCTTTTGTCTTTTGATTTTCTCTACTCCATTTTTCTTATCCTAACCTCAATTGATGGATTATCCTTAAGTAGGTTAATAATTATTGATGTGTCTGTATTCCCATAGTGGTATGGGTATAAAATACGAGGATTTATCATCATTGCTGCATCTTTAACCATTTCGGGGGTCATCGTATAGGGTAAATTCATAGGAAGAAAAGCAATATCGATTGGTCTGAACCGTAACATTTCAGGGATGTTTTCAGTATCTCCTGCAATGTATACTCGCTTATTGCCAAAGGATATGATATATCCATTGCCTTCACCCATTGGGTGATAAGGTGATCCGTTTGGCCGTTTATTAATGATGTTGTAAGCAGGAACAGCCTCAATTAAAATACCCTTCCAGATTAGTCTATCACCATTCTTCAGAATCCTTGCTGATGCTCTAAACTTGCTGCTTTTCTGACACTCCTCGGTCCAGTAAAGTGTTGTCGTTGCTTTATAAATAGATGCTAACGCCATTGAATCAAGATGATCACCATGATGATGGGTAACCAAAATAAGATCAGCTTTTGGAAGCAAGGCATAATCAGCCACCTTCGAGTATGGGTCAATGTGAATTATTTTACCATTAAATTCAAACATGAGGGTACCGTGTCCCAGAAAATGAATGACCAACTTACCTTTTGATGTAGGAATGGTATCGGTAGGCTGTGTATTCTCCGATAATGCAGCAAAACATAAAAAAAATAAATAAAGTGCTATTGTTCTCATTGATAATGGTGTATGGGTAATTGTTTCAGATTAATCATCATTAAACGTAATAATTGAAATATTAAAATGAGTTTTTTATGTAGGGTATTTTAAGTACAACGGCTCAATTATGTATAGAATATGATAATTCAAAAGTTATTGATTTTATGATCTGAATTTAATATAAAAGTACTAAAAAAATAGAAAACTTATATAAAAATATATTTACAACCTGAACATTAATATGTTACATTTTTTTTCTTTTACTAACCAAATTAAAAATTCTATGAAAAAACTGCTTGTCTTATGCGTATTCTCCATTCTGGGAATAATGCTTGTTAATGCTCAAACGCGAAAAATCACAGGAGTGGTTACAGGCTCTAGTGATGGATTAACCCTTCCCGGTGTTTCAATTGTAATTAAGGGAACAACAACTGGAGTTACAACAGACATTAATGGGAAATTTGAATTAAATGTTCCATTTGAATCCAAAGTGCTTGTGTTTAGTTTTATTGGGATGAAGACTCAAGAAATTCAAATTGATGAAAGAACAATCATTAACGTGGTAATGGACTTGGAATCTCAGACTGTTGATGAATTGGTTGTTGTTGGATATGGAACCCAGAGTAAAAAGTTGGTTTCAGGTTCTGTTTCAGCGGTCAACGGTGAAGAAATAAAGAATATTAATCCGGGTCTGGAACAAACTCTACAGGGTAGGATGGCTGGAGTTCAAGTAAACACTAACTCGGGCACACCCGGTGGAGGTGTTACTATGAGGATTAGGGGATCTTCATCAATTACTGCAGGGAATGATCCATTATATATTGTGGATGGTGTTCCGATGTTAACCGGAGATTACTCTCAACAAGATATGGGAGGTCAGAATTTATCTGCAACTACATCAATTAACCCTAATGATATTGAGGATATACAGGTGCTAAAGGATGCCTCTTATGCTGCAATATATGGTTCTAGAGCAGCCAATGGAGTTGTTCTTATTACAACTAAAAGAGGAAAAACAGGTGCACCCAAGATTGATTTTACTTACTCCTATGGTGTGTCAAGAATGGCAAAAAAAATGAATTTGCTTAAATCGGAGGATTATCTTAAGGCCATGAATGAGGCATTTTATAACTCCTATGGTTTAGTGGATTACCTAGGTACTTGGGCAGATTATAACTATGTAGAAACCAACTGGCAGGATGAGGTTACACAGAAAGCACCGTTGTCTGAAACCCAAGTATCGGTGAGCGGTGGTAGCGATAATATTAAGTATTATATTTCTACTGGGTTAGTTGATCAAACAGGGATAGTTATTGGTTCCGGATATAAAAGGTTTTCAACTAGATTAAACCTTGATGTTAAAGGGAGTGATAAGCTAAAATTTGGAACGAGTTTACAGGTAACCAACGAGAAGATCAACAGAATCTATGGGGATAATAATATTTACTCTCCACTAGCTAACGCATATGCATGCGAACCGATATACCCTGTTTATAATAAGGATGGTTCTTATAATGAGGATATGTCGTATTCAAATCCTGTTGCCATGGGTAAAGAACCCTTACATTTAGCAAGGACCTTTAGAACCATGGGGAATGCCTATTTTGACTATGAGATAGTGAAGAATTTATCCTTTAAGCTATCTGCGAATGCTGATGTTGTCAACTTTAGAGAAGACTCTTTTTTACCAACTGATATTGGTGTTGCTTCAGGAAGTAAAGGATCTGGAACAGCGGGTAATACAAACGTTTATAGGCTAGGAGTAGAGAATACTCTTACTTATAAAACGACATTTTTGCAGAAACATGATGTGTCTTTTATGGGTGGATTTAGCTTTGAGGATAACTACCAATTTGTAACTCAGGTTAATGCAATTCAGTTTCCGGGTAATGAGTTTAAGTGGATTGCTTCAGCAGCAAGAGTAAATGGGGGAACTTCATCGACTACTGGTTACAAACTAGCTTCCTATTTTGGCCGTTTCGAGTATGACTATGCTAAGAAATATATACTTCGATTAGTCCTTCGCTCTGATGGTTCCTCAAGATTTGGTGCTGATAATAAATATGCTTATTTCCCCTCAGCATCTTTTGCATGGAGACTTGCTGAAGAGGATTTTATCAAAAATATCCCTTTGATTAGCGACCTGAAGTTGAGGCTTGGGTATGGTGTTGTTGGTAACCAAAATATTGGAAACTTCAATTCATTAGGTTTGTGGTCAACCGGTATTGCTTATATGGCTGAGGGAGGCATTGCACCATTGCAGCTTAAAAATCCAAAGCTAAAGTGGGAAAAGACTTCATCGTATGAGGCAGGTTTTGATCTTGGATTATTCAAGGATCGAATTACTTTCAATACAAACATTTACAAGAAAAATACAACAAATTTATTGCTTACCAGACCGTTGCCGTCACAATCCGGTTTTACTAGCATCACTGAAAATATTGGTGAAAGTGAGAATAAAGGGATTGAATTCGGTTTGAATACCTTAAATATAAAATCAGCCATTGGCTTTGAATGGAGAACAAATTTCCAGATCGCATTTAATCGATCGGAAATTGTTAAACTTAGTGGCGATCCTATTTCTACGGGTATGGTAAATCGCTTTGAGGAAGGGCATCCATTCGGAGCATTTTATGGCTTGAAGTTTTTAAAGGTCGATTCACAAACTGGCGATATGGTTTTTGCCGATCTTAATAAAGATGGTCAAATAACGGATGATGACAGAACTTTTATTGGAAATCCTAATCCTAAATATGAGGGAGGTTTAACTAACTCATTTTCCTATAGTTCAAGGGTTGGAGCATTTGATCTTTCCGTTTTCCTCCAATTTAAAGAGGGGAATGACATCTTTAATGGTGTAAGAAAATATTCAGAGGCTTACTATTATGATAATATGCTTACTCGAGTTAATAAGCGTTGGGAAAAGCCAGGTGATATAACCGATGTGCCACGAGCAATTTATGCAAATCCCGACATCCAAAAAGTATCATCATACCTAGTTGAGGATGGTTCATATATCCGATTGAAAACGATAACCTTCTCATGGACGGCACCTGCTAAGTTTACTAAAAAAATAAGACTTTCAAATCTAAAGATATTTGCATCGGCTGAGAATATCTATACCTGGACAAAGTACCTTAACCCTGATCCAGAAGTGAACTATGCTGGAACCAGTAATACATCACTGGGGACAGATTTTTATACCTATCCAAATCCCAAGACTTTTAAAATGGGCGTAAATATTAGTTTTTAACACTTAATAATTATAATACTATGAAAAAAATAAGATTAACATACATCCTACTTCTATTCTCAATTGCCTTTATAAGTTGCAAAGACCTTTTAGAAGTAGACACCACCAACACCCTAAATACTGATGATGGAATTATTACCAATGTTAATAGAGCGAAAGTTTCATTAATAGGAATGTATAGTGGGATGCAGAATGCTAATTATCTTGGAAACTATTCTGTTATTTGGAACGATTTGGCTGCAGATAACATGGACCATACAGGAACGCAGACTGTTAATAAAGAGGTATTTAACAACGAAGTATTAACTAGTAATACCCGGCTTTCTGCCATGTGGCAACAAATGTATTATGTTATCAATATAGCAAATACCATAATTGCAGATGTTGAAGCACTAAACGTTGAGCCCGATAGTAAGAATGATATAATTGGGGAGGCATATTTTGCTCGAGCTTATTCATATCATTGTTTGAATAAATTTTGGAATGGAGTCCCTCTGCAGCTTACACCTGTAAGAAAGTTAGCCAGCGAAATACAAAAATTACCTAGAAATTCCAGGGATGAAGTTGATCAGCAAATTTTCAAGGATCTCGACTCGGCAATTGTAAAACTAGAAAATTATGAGATGGTTAATGGTCGGGCAAATGTTTGGGCAGCCAAAGCGTTAAAGGCTCGAATCCACCTGTATCGCCAGGAGTGGCAGGATGCTTACGATATGGCCGATGATATTATTGAGCATGGACCTTTTTCAATAACCGATAAGTACTCTCAGATATTTGATTATCGAGTACCTTATTCAAGTGAATCTATTTTTGAACTTGATTTCGATGATCAGGATGGGAATTTATATGCTTTCTGGTTCTTTGAAAGAGCATTTGGTGGTCGTCGGGAATTTGCTCCTACCGAAAGTTTAGTCAATGCTTATGCATACGATCATACCACAAATCCCGATCAGCGATATTTGACTAACATTTACTACAATTCATCGAGAGATCGTTATATGATTCAGAAGTACCAAGATGTTGCATCAGGTTCGGATAATGTAATTGTAACTCGTCTTGCTGAGATGTATTTGATTCGTGCCGAAGCTAAGATTAAGGGTGCAATAGGAACTGCTGTTGCGCTGGATGATGTTAATCTTATTAGAGGTAGAGCCGGTATTGATGATCTGCTAGGTCCTCTTACCATTGATGATATTCTAAAAGAAAGAAGACTTGAGTTTGCTTTTGAGGGTTTACGTTGGGATGATATTCAACGTTATCAAATGTTAAGCGCGAAGTCGTCTCTAACTAACGTTAATCAACTTTTATGGCCCATACCACAGCTTGAAGTAGATGTTGTTGGCCTTGCACAAAATCCAGGTTATTAATCGTTGAAGTTTATTTTAAAATCCTGATAAAATAGGAAACCCCCTTGCAAACGAAGCGTTTGCAAGGGGGTTGTTTTTTATTTGTACCCAGAACTAAAGTTGAATGAATACATCAACGCAGCTGGATAGCCCTGTTAGGCGAAGACTGTGCCTCTATCATACCATTTCAACAGTCGTTAGCCTGTTTCGATACATTCGGCTAAGATGTTTAGCCTTAGTCGAAAGGGAAGTGTCACAGAAACTTGACCTAATTGCTTGCGGTTTGGGTTTTTTGTTCCTTGTTCCCCTTAGCGTTGCGCCCCTTGCGCTGGGCAATAATTTCGTTGTACCGATCTACTCGGGTGTTGAGTTCACGTACAAATGGCTCGTAGCTAGCCGTGCCATTTATAAGCATTAGGGCGTCAAGGCGATCGGAAATCATGCGGTAAACGGCATCAATCTCAAGCCTAACCGATTTCATCCGTAGCTCGGTTTTTGTGGACTCCTCGCTGTAACGGCTTTTCATCAGCAAATCAAAAGCATTGTTCTTGCTGTTGAGTTCGGTTACCCAATCGGTTAACCCTAGGGTGGCAAAGTCGTTTGATAATGAACCCTTAGCCTCCGATATCAGCTTGGTTAGGGCCGCAGTCTCCTCATCGTAGGGTTTCCGAGCAATGTTGCCGTACTGGTCAAATGCAATCTTTATCCGTGTGGCAGCCGAACGCTTGTCGGCATTAAAATGGTTGAGATTAGATTTGATGGCGTCCGACAAGCCTCTGAAAATATCGTCGCGCTCGGCATCGGCAATGGCCAGCTGCTCGGTAGTGGCACTTTTGCGGATCACCTGTAGTGCTTCCAGCTCCTGTTCGTAGAGTGATTCATGGTTGACAAAAGCTCCTTCGATGTTTAGCGCCTGAGCGCCATACTTGTCCACTGATGCCTTAAACTCTGTTTGGAACTGAAAGTGCTCCTCGTTGCGGAGCCGAGAAAGGTCTATTCTGTTCGTTTTCATAGAGATGATTGAATTTAAGTTAGTAATTTGGATGCATATCTGTATTCTTAATTCAAAACTAAAAACTCTTTACTCCATAGTTGAAAACAAAAAGTTAATACACAAAATTCCATTGCTCCATTGCAGGAATGCGTCATGCATCAGCTGAAAGTAATTAGCAGCTTTACGGGATACATTCGGAAATTTCCGCTACCCTACAGTAGGGCTACAGGAATCTTTCGGAATTCTCCGATGACCACCCACGGAGCTGCATCTGATGTTCGGCATTTACCGATTCTATCCAGCTATATTGGGACCGACAATCGGTATTATATTGCTGTTTTGCTGAAGTGGTCCAGCATATTTTACTTTTAAGCATTAGGAAAAAATTCAGTGTATTTTCCATCGTGTGTAGATTAGTGCTTTTTAAAATCCGATCCTATACCCAACCGTTAGCCCTTGGTATTTTTTGCCAACCAGTGCGTTGAGGTTAACTTTATTGTATTCAAATCCTAGGTTAAACACAAGGTTAACCTGTGGGTTTATGTCGGGGATATTCACAAGACCTATACCTGGTGTTACCGAAAACGTGTTGATTTGGCAAAGTCTCTTTAGATCATGGTAAAGGTCCTTATAGCCGATGTAGAGGCTGTCGGCTGTTTTTAGTAACGCCTTTTGGTGAATGACGAGGGTATCTGCACCTTTCTCAAAATTGCTGTAAGCATTGATAATTCTGTTCAGCGCATTTATTTTGATCGTGTCCTCGTGGGCTAGTGTTTTGTAGAATTTCAGATCGGCCATCATCTTTTTTATCGCATCAATTGGGACGAGTATGGAGTTTGCCCCAGCAAAATCAATTTTACCCTCATCAATTTTAGTCCCGCGATATTCTACGCCATTAAGAATTAACTTAGGGTCTTGTGCCTGAGTAGTCAAGCTAAAAGTCGCTACGAATAGGATTAAGTAGTATTTCTTCATCTCAGTAGGTTTTTAAGAATTCATACACCTCATCTTTGGTAATGCTTTTGTAATTATCCTTTTCCTTTCGAGCCTCTTCTATTCGGGCATCCGATTCCATTATTGCCTTATAGGAATCCTGCTTAACTTGATTCAATTCATTTTTGAGCCTATTGTAGTCATCCTCTAGGATACTATTGTTATCCTTCATTGCCTTATAGCGTTTTTCAATTTCATCCAGCTTATTCTCTCTATCTTCCAACTCCAGCATAAGCCTTCGCTTAGCAATTGCACGAATAGCAATGATACCCCCAAGCGCAGTTAACCCAAGCAATAAACCCCACGATCGTTTACTGGTCATCTTAAAATCCTTCAAAACCAATAAGATCAGAACAATGAAAACAACGGCTATTACCGCGATTTCAATGTTTTCCTGTTTGAATATTTTTAGTATATCCATGTGTCGCTTTATTAATTATGATTTCTTTTTACCTGTATTTTCAATTTTGCTAATGATTCGATGGAGTGGTTCAACTCCCGCGGCTACTCCAATTCCCGATAGTAGTACACCTAGTAAAATATGGGTTTTAAAAAACTCAAGGGAAGGGGTTGATTTGGGCAGTACTCGCTCAACTGCTTCTATAAAGGTGATATTGAATCTATAGTAGAGTAAAAGCACTAATGCCAAAGCAATAATATTGGCGAACACCCGGCTATAAACTTGCAGATATTTTGTTCTTAGGGTTTGAGCCGCTATTATCAGTTTACCCCCTGTGTAGGCTGGTTCGGTTATAATACCCCATAGTAGCCAGTTAAACATCTTATTCACTTTAACCGATGAGTCGAAATTGTAAAGCCTGTCGAGTTTATCGCGATATTTCTCGGCACGCTGGTTCCACACTTTGTACCGTTTCCATTTCATATCGCAGTAGTTGAAAATGCTTACAAATATTTCAACTGTGCGTTCAACAAAAACAGCCATTAACAGGTAAATAAAAAAGATGTAGGTTGTGGCAGTTATTACATCTATTGTTACAGGTGCTTCCATAGGTTAGATTTTAGGCATTACTCTATTTTTCTTTTTAAAAATCTCTAGGGCTTCATTAAACTCTGCATTAACAGTCCACTTGGATAAGTAGAAATTAATTTTGCTTTGAAAATTCTTGTGGGGGAAGTTTCCACCCGGGCAAGCTTTATCGGCAATACAGTAGTGTGGAATTATCCCTTTGGGATTTTTAAGATTGGTCTCTTCATGAAACTCAATTGGTACATTATGCATCTTTACCCAAAGGGCGATCACCCTTGCTGCTGCATCGAGCTGCACATTGGTAGGTTCAGTAATTCCCAACCGACCATTCACGTTTGAGCTAGGCACTGCTGGGTTGGTCTCAAAATTCCCTTGGAAAGCCAATCCCATAGAATGCCCATTATGGCCTAAAGAATGATTTCCAAATCGATCCCACCGGCAGATTATTCTTATCGTGCCATCCTTAAACACCACGCAGTGGTAGCCAGTGAGCCATTCCTTGCGATCGAATTCCTTTATGAGTTCAATGTATGGGGTATCGGAGTGGAAGCAGGTATGGTGGTAAACAATCAGATCGACTTTACTGGTGTACCTGTGGGTGTGTTCCAGTCGTTCAGGTCTATCGCCTTCATCGTAGGTGAATCCAACAATCTCTTCGATTGATGCTGGGGCTTTCCCTAAATCGGAAGTTGTTGGTTTTACAATAGGAGAGGAGGCTTCTGTTTTACTTATCTCTTTTTCTGCTTCGTTCTTTAGCTCATCTTTATTCACCTGAATTTTACGGGTTACCAGAAAGGTCATCAAGAAGTTAATGGGTTTACTTCCTGCACCGATTATTATTCCGGTAAAAATAAATTCTAGCAGAGCTAAAAAACTTCGAGTCTTGTACTCTGTTGGACTTAAGTCTGTGATAAAAGTCCATACCGAGAATTTGAAAATGTAACAACCCGCTATAGCGATCAGGGTGCCTAGAATTTGCATCCAGAATTCCTTTTTGATGGTATTCTCTTTGAGCTGGGCGTTGAATCGGGCTTCGGAATCGCTAATCTCTTCCGGAGTAAGGATTTTCACCACATCAAAACCTGAATCCTTGTAGTTTCCTTTTTTTGATGGGTTTGGAATAATTTCCCGAGGATCGTTGTCGGTCCCTGTGTTTAGAAGAACAATACTCTCGTCAATGGCAGCTTTTAGCCCAACCTGTTTCTCTTCTAGCTCTTTCGCAGCCTGAAACTCAAAAGAGTTTTTCAGGAGGATTAGCCGGTTTAAAAACTTATTGAAGAAAAACAGAAAGCGCTCAAGAATAAGCGCAGCACCCAATAATGTACCAAGTTTGATTATTATCGGGGTTAGTTCAACTATTTCTGTATTAATTGGCATAAGTAATAGATTTAGTTGTGGATTTGTAAACTATTCGGTTAAGATTTTCATTCTTAATAAAAGCAAAAAACAGAGTTGTATCCGAATGGGAATGATTTTGTTACCCCGATTTTGGATTTTTTTTATGAAAGGAATATTTTTTTAGGTGACGATCATCAATAGCCCATTTCAAAGGGGGGGGTAACAGGGCAGGGTTGTTAATGCAATCGAATGAAAAAGGAGGGAGTAATAGCCCTTTAAGAATAAAATTCACCAAAAATGAACTACCTCGCCGCAAGCGGTCGAGGTATCTAAACGGAAATTATTTTCTTATCGCCGCAAGCGGCGGGGAACCGAGTTTACGAGTTCGCCGAAGGCAATAATACCCTTGAGATCCCTCGTCTGCGCTCGGGATCAGTTCGACAAAATAATTTTGTGAAACAAAATTATTTTGTCGAACTGATTTAATTTGGTACTATGCTATAAAAACAAAACCCCATGCAAACATCTGTTTACATGGGGTTTGTTTTAAATTGGTGCCCAGGACAAGACTCGAACTTGCACAACCTTGCGATCACCAGCCCCTCAAGCTGGCGTGTCTACCAATTTCACCACCTGGGCGATTATTTCAAAAACATTGAGGTCTTTACATTATACCTCAGCAACTGTAGTGCCCAGAACAGGACTCGAACCTGCACATCATTGCTGATACTAGTCCCTGAAACTAGCGCGTCTACCAATTCCGCCATCTGGGCTTCAATATTTCATAAATAAGGATAGAACGCTTTGCAACTCCATCATTATTGTACTCTTTTCAAAGCGATGGTGGGAGCTCATTCTTCGGTTCCACCATCTGGGCATTTGGAATTGCGTTTGCAAAAGTAATAAAAATCTCTTTTTCTCAAAACTTTGAAGCAAAAGAAATTTAGAAGTTAAAAGTGAAGAGTAGTAGTCAACCTTAACTCTGTCATCTCTCAACACGGTCAATAATGAACTTTTTTCTACTCGATTTTACAAATTCTCCATTACGTAATTCGTTAGCTTTGTGTAAAGATGCACTGTGGTATTACCACCTTCGATGTTATGATTTTTGTCGGGGTAGTACATCATATCAAACTGTTTATTGGCTTGAACAAGCTTTTCGATCATCTCAATGGAGTTTTGCAAATGCACGTTATCATCACCAGTGCCGTGCACGATAAGTAGTTTGCCTTTTAGCTTATCAACATGGTTGATGGGGGAGTTACTATCGTACCCAAGCGGATTATCCTGTGGCAATCCCATAAAGCGCTCGGTGTAAACCGAATCGTAGTATCGCCAATTCGTAACAGGAGCCACGGCGATTGCCATTTTAAACACATCCGCTCCTTTGAATAAGCAAAGCGATGACATGTAACCCCCATAGCTCCAGCCCCAGATACCAATTCTCGAAGGATCGACAAACCCTAATGTATGTAAGTACTTGGCCGATTCAATCTGATCAATTGATTCATAGTATCCTAATTGACCATAGGTCATCTTTCTAAATGCTTCACCTCGACCACCTGTTCCTCTACCGTCTACACATGCAACGATATAGCCTTTAGATGCTAAAAGTTGATCCCATCCAATATCCCACTCATCCTTCACCGAAATGGAACCCGGTCCGCTATACTGAGTCATCATAACAGGGTACTTCTTCGACGGATCGAAGTCAAGTGGTTTTATCATGTAACCATTCAGTATAACCCCCTCCGAGGTTTTAAAGGTAAAAAACTCCTTGTTGGGAATCTCATAGAAGGATTGAACTGTTTTTAAATTACTATTATCCTCAATAACTCTAATCTGCTTGCCTTTATCATTGTTAAGGGAGATTAACTTGGGAGTTGTAGTATTCGAGAAGAAAAGAATAAAGTATTTGTAGGTCTTACTAAATTCAGCTTTATTATTACCCTTGTTGGGTGAAATTCTTGATAGCTCTAGGTTGTCAATCTTTACAGAGTAGAGTGCACTTCTCAGCGGGGTTTGATCGAATGCTTTGAAAAATACTCGTTTCCCTTTCTGATCGAAACCATAAACTTCAATCACCTCATTCGCACCCTCAGTAAGCTGCTTTACTAGTTTACCATCCATTCCATAAAGGTAGATTTGATTGTACCCACTCTTTTCGCTTGAAATAATGAAATTTTTCCCATCCTCAGTAAAAATGATTGGATTATCGGATGGTTCAGGTAAATAGTATTTATTCTCCTCGGTATAAAGGGACTTAGATTCACCGGTGTTAACATCACCTAAAAGGATGTCCATCTTATTCTGGAGCCGGTTTAACCTGATGATACTTAGCTGAGTTGAATTGTTTGGCCACTGAATACGGGGAAGGTATTGATTGGTTTCTGCACCAACATCCATTTTAATAATTTTAGTCGATTCAATATCGTAAACATGTACCGATACTACCGAATTCTTCTCACCTGCTTTCGGGTATTTGAAGGTGTAGTTTTCGGGATAGAGGTTATTCTGGAATTTGGTCATATTGAATTGCCTCACTTCGCTCTCATCAAACCGGAGGAAGGCAATTTTTTTGCTATCGGGTGACCATTGCATTCCGGTTAAAAGGGAGAACTCTTCTTCGTACACCCAGTCAGGAGCACCATTTATTATGGCATTATGAAGTCCATCGGAGGTAATCTGTTTAACTTCCTCTGTGGCTAAATCTTTTATGAAGATATTGTTATCCCTAACATACGATACCTTTTTAGCATCGGGTGAAAAAGTGGCTAGCATTACTTGAGTACCGTCGGTTAGCGGTTCAAGCGTTTTTCCCTTTAAATCAAAAATATAATAGGTGGCTTTGTAGGAATGTCGATAGATGTTTGAAGTATTTGTAATTATCATCATCTTCGATTCATCACTGCTTAAAGTATACTCATCGAAGTGCAAAAGGTCAACGTTATTAAATGTCGATGGGTCGAAAAGTACGCTCTTCTGTTTGCCCGATGAATAGTCGAATTCTACAACTTTACCATCCTCCTGAAGAATTGTGTAACTTTCTCCATCGTTCATCGATGTTATTCCATTAATACTCTTTTCGTAAAAAGTATACTTTTTAAACAGATCATCTAGATTGATTCTTGATTTCTGAGCAGACGCAGTATTTATTGCCGAGGAATAGATCAATATTCCAAGTAATAATGTAGATATGCTAAATCTTTTCATTCCTGTGAATTTTACAATTTCAAGTATGATACATAAATAGCAATAAGGCTTAATTTGTTTAATCAAACTTTTGAAAAAAAGGCATTAACAAATAGTATTTTTTCACCTCATTGTTTTAATCCCTTTGTACTCACAAAGAAATACTTAATTTTGCATAAATTTTTTAGGATTATGGTTAAGATTAAATTTCCTGATGGTAATGTCCGAGAGTATCCCAAAGGGGTTACTGGGCTTGAGATTGCAAAAAATATATCGGAAAGACTCGCAAAGGAAGTTCTTTCTGTAACCGTTAATGGTGAGGTTTGGGATCTTACACGCCCAATTACAGCTGATTCAACTCTCAAATTACATAAATGGGACGACGAGGAGGGTAAACATGCTTTCTGGCATTCAACGGCTCACTTAATGGCTGAAGCCATCGAGAACCTTTACCCAGATGTAAAATTAGGCATTGGCCCAAGCATTGAGAATGGTTTCTACTACGATATCGACTTTGGAACTACAACCATCACTGAAGCAGATCTTGTGAAGGTTGAAGAGAAAATGATGGAATTCGTTCGCGAGAAGCAGGAGATCGTTCGTAGTGAGGTTGCAAAAGCCGAAGCTCTTAAAATGTTCTCAGCCAAAGGCGACATCTACAAGGTGGAGCTGATTACCGATCTTCAGGATGGTACTATAACCTTATATACTCAGGGTAGCTTTACTGATTTGTGCAGGGGACCTCATTTACCCGATACAAGTCCTATCAAATCATTTAAACTTCTTAGTATTGCTGGTGCTTACTGGCGTGGTAACGAGAAGAACAAGATGTTAACCCGTATTTACGGTATTTCATTTCCTCAAAAGAAACTACTCGATGAGTATTTAGTTCTCCTTGAAGAAGCTAAAAAGAGGGATCATCGTAAGATTGGTAAAGAACAAGAACTTTTCACCTTCTCGCAAAGTGTTGGAGCCGGTTTACCACTTTGGTTGCCCCGAGGTACTCAGCTTCGCGATAACCTTGAGCAGTTTTTAAGAAAAGTTCAGAAAAAATACGGATACGAGCAGGTAATAACCCCTCATATCGGACAAAAGGAGCTCTATATCACCTCGGGTCACTGGGCTAAATATGGTAAGGATAGCTTTCGCCCAATAACAACCCCCCAGGAAGGAGAGGAGTTTATGCTTAAACCGATGAACTGCCCCCATCACTGCGAGATCTATAAATCAAAACCCCGTTCGTACAAAGACCTACCCGTTCGTTTTGCTGAGTTTGGTACCGTTTACCGTTACGAGCAAAGCGGAGAACTACATGGTCTGACTAGGGTTCGCGGGTTTACTCAGGATGATGCCCATCTATTTGTTCGTCCCGATCAGCTGAAAGAGGAGTTCATGAAGGTGATTGATATTGTGTTTTATATTTTTAAAACCCTCAATTTTACTGACTATACTGCTCAAATATCGCTTCGCGATCCGGAGGATAAAGAGAAATATATTGGAACCGATGAAAACTGGGACAAAGCCGAGCAGGCAATTATTGAGGCAACGATTGAAAAGGGGCTGAAAACCATTACTGTAGTTGGTGAGGCCGCATTCTATGGTCCAAAACTCGACTTTATGGTGAAGGATGCCATTGGTCGTAAGTGGCAGTTGGGAACTATTCAGGTAGACTATAATCTACCCGAGCGATTCCAACTTGAATACATTGGCGCTGATGATAAGCGTTATCGCCCAATTATGATTCACCGAGCTCCTTTTGGTTCAATGGAACGATTTGTTGCAGTACTGATAGAGCATACAGGAGGGAAATTCCCCCTTTGGCTAACTCCCGATCAGGTAGTTATTTTACCAATTAGCGAAAAATATAATGATTACGCTAAAAAAGTTTTGAATTTCCTAAATAATTCCGATATTCGCACGCTGATTGATGACCGAAACGAGAAGATTGGTAAGAAGATAAGGGACAACGAGTTAAAAAGAATTCCATATCTTATTATTGTTGGTGAAAAAGAAGCTGAAGCCGATTTAGTGGCAGTGAGGGTACAAGGTGAAGGTGATAAAGGCCAAATGAAGCTCGATGAATTTGTCAATTTTATCAATGTTGAGATTAAAAAACAATTAAAATAAACATACTAGTTACTAACTAATAGCGGAGGATAAAACAATAGCTGCACCTGTTTTAATAAAAAGAGGAGATAAGGACAACAAGTTTTTGATTAACGAACA
>JAYTVX010000199.1:0-7490 GCA_043743775.1 Bacteroidales bacterium
TTGCATGGATGTACTATGGTGCCTTGGATATTGAACTGATGCAAAAAGCAACCCAATATCTTTCTAATTACTCCGATTTTACTAGTTTTAGTAAGGTAGGTTCTGACAATAAAACTTCAATCTGTAAAATATACTCAGCAGCTTGGGAGGAAAAGGACAATTTGCTTGTTTTCACTATTACTGCCGATCGATTTCTTAGGAATATGGTTAGAGCCATAGTTGGAACACTCGTGGATGTTGGTCGAAAAAAGATAAGCGTTGAATATTATCTAAAGATTATTGAAGCGATGGATCGCTCATTGGCTGGGTCATCGGCACCTGCCGATGGGTTGTATCTTACAGATATTGAGTATCCAAGTAATATTTACCTTATAGAATAGGGAAAGTCAGGAGTCGGGAGTCAAAAAAAAATACAACCTAAATTCCTAATGTCTAATTGCCTATTCGCCTAATTGACCTGATGCTCCTCCCTCAATAAATCATTTACTGATTTTACGGGATTAAAGGTTAATGTTGGTACCTCAACAAAAATGGTATTCCAGTTCGACATTCCGCCATTCCATAAACCCGGTAATTCCTGAGCTTTAAGAAAGCGACCATCCTTACTTTTCGATGAGATAAAACCTGTTTCTGGATCTCTATATTTGAACAGGTCGAACTTATTCCCATTGAAATCTTTCACATAGCAGACCAAATCAACGGGGTTGAAATGGGTCGATTCACTAAATAATTTCTTGATACTAGGATCATTTAAATCCAATTGTGAACTCTCTACAATCTGCAAAGAGGTAGTTCCATTTGAATTCTTTGCCCAAAATGGACCTCCGCCAGGCTCGCCCTGATTCTTAACCATTCCGCAAGCCCTGATAGGACGGTTAAGAGTATTCAGAAGATAATCCCTTAATTCTTTTCTATCATTGATATTCAAACTTTCGGAGGGAAGAATACAGAGTTCACTCTTAGTAAAATCGAGTACTTCGATCAATAAATCTTCATCAGAATTATCGTCGTTGTTTAACCTTTGAATAAAATCAAAGATTATATCTTTATAACTTAAAAGCAGCCCTGCTAAAGCCTTCTTATATCGAACTGTATAGGGTTTTATTTTATCGGGAACAACATTATCGATATTCTTAATAAATACCAGTTCGGTATCTATATCATTCAAATTATTAAGTAATGCTCCATGCCCACCCGGTCTAAAAAGAATTGTACCATCGGGATTTCGAAAAGGCGTATTATCCATCTCAACGGCAATAGTATCAGTCGATGATTTTTGCTCCGAAAAGTTGATCTTCAGCTTAAGGTCATAGTGAGATTCGTAGTATTCCTTGACTCGATCAACCAATTTTTCGAATCCAGTCCAATGCTCTTTCGAAATGGTAAGGTGTATATTAAGGTTACACTGCTTATCGCGACAATACTGAGCCCCCTCCACTAAATGCTCCTCTAATGCAGTACGTGAGTTATCCTTATATTGATGAAATAGAATCAACCCTTTGGGTAAGTTTCCGTAGTTCAAACCATTATTTGCCAGAAGGGCTTCAGCTATGGGGAGGTAGTACTTACGCTCTAAAAGTTCATCCATCTTATACCCTGTGCTCCAAAGTTCATCGTATAGTTTGGTGTAAAATGGGAATTTCTTAATATTATGAAAGAAGGTATAAGTTGAATTAAAGCTCTTATCGTTCAAACACTCATCACCCTTACTTGGGAAATCTTGTAGAAACTCAAAAAGATGTTTAAACATTCGTGTTGCGGCACCCGAAGCTGGAACAAACTTAACTCTTGTGCCTTCATATCCTTTGTATAGATCGATTAGATCGTCAACCTCATCGCAATCCAATCTAATAATCCCATTGCCAATTGTTGCGGCGTCTGTAATTTGCATGAAAGGAAAACCCTTGCAAAAGTTCTCAATCTGCTCATTAACAGCTGTAATACTTACCTCTTGCTCGGCAAACTGCTTTAAATCGGTTTCGGTGAACATCTTTTCTGATATTATAAAACAAAGTTAACAAACGGATACTAATTGAAATGCCTTAGTTCCATTCAAAATAAACCCTACACAACTCCCTATTATCATCAACTCGCTTTACAACAACAGTATTCTCTTTTTCCGAAAGATGAAATAAATCAACATTAAGGCAATTGCTCTCCTTCCCCTCTGCAAGAAAATTAACCTCAACAGTTTTGAGTATATTCTCCTTATGATGATTGAAACCCAATGAGTTGTAGGCCCACTCAATATACCGAGCATTATTCACATGAAAATTGACATCGAAATCACTAGGTTTAACCGTTAAATAATCAGTACTGATCGGATTCCCCATCACATCAGCAATTTTTGAAGCATTAGCAGAAAGGGCCTTCCTATCGTTCGAGATAAAATTCAAACCAAGATCGGTCAACCTAACTGGTCTACGACTTTGTGCACTCAGTATCAACCAACTACTTGAACCTGAAATTATTTTATTATTATTTGAATCATATATCTCATAATCCCTAAGAGCAAAAATCCCATCGATACTTCTTGGATAGGTAACCAATCTAATATTTTCATTCCATAAAGGAAGCCTTTCAATTTCTACCTTTACTCGGGATAAAACCCAAAATAAGTTTCGCTTCGATAAATCCTCTAAGCCAAAATGAAGAATACCTGCATGTTCCCAAGCTATCTCCTGAAAATAGTTGAATAGCGAAAAAATATTTAGCCTACTATTAAAATCAATCTCGTAGGAATGAATTGTTAGATTATGAGTATGATATGATGGAGAATTGAAAGTGCTCGAATCCATAATTACCTATTATATTATAACCTGAGTTCAATTCTTTTAACCCCTTACCTCTAACTGTTAGCTGACTTCCCCTTCAGGGGATTGAGGGGTAAACAAAACTATAAAAGATAACTCAATACTACTTATTACTCTTAATCCTACTCATAAATTTTTCGGTTTCAACAATTGACCTTATATGAGTACCTTTTCCAATAACTCCCTCCTCGTCCCAAGCCATTACCTCAAAAAGTAGTTTATTACCATTTACCTCCTTCAACGTTGCCTCGCTTTTAACTTTCATCCCCTTAGGGGTAGCTTTTGTATGTTTTACCGAGATCTCAACACCAACAGTATCATACCCTTCAGGTAACTTCTGGCGGACAGCATTATGAGCTGCTTTCTCCATCATAGCTACCATGGCAGGTGTTGCAAAAACATCAAACAAGCCTGAACCGTAGTGAAGAGCTGTTGAATTAGAGGTTACGCGCTGGGTCTCCATTGCCGATAACCCGATACTAAGATTGAAATCCATAATTTTTCGATTTTCACAAAAGTATAAAAAACGGAGCTCGAATTATCTTCTAACAGATTATCTTTTCATGTTGATAATGAATTTGTATTTTTACAAAGAAAAGTTAAAAGTTAAAAGTTAAAAGAGAAAAAAATGAGTAAAGTGATTATTGAGAAGTTAACCAACGATGAAATCGCGAAAAGAGGTATCAACCATTGGCCAATATGGGAGAAAGAGGTATCGAAATTCGATTGGTACTACGATTCAGAGGAGGAGTGCCTAATTCTCGAGGGTGAAGCTGAAATTGATACCCCCGAAGGAGTTTACACCATAAGAGCCGGTAATTTTGTAACGTTTAAAGTAGGATTAAAATGTGTGTGGAATGTAAAAAAAACGATAAGGAAGCATTATAATTTTAAGTAGAAAGAACTTCGAGTGCCGAGAGTACTTGGAGTGTTTAAAGTACTTTAGTTCACTCAAGGCACTTTAGTTCACTTTAGGCACTTCTAAAAACTTAACATTAACTTAACATTAAAAAAATATAGGCTTAGCTTTTAAGTAACGTCATAATATACCTTTGTGCTGCATTTTAAACTTAACGATATGTTTGGACTTAGCGCAGGGTTAACTATTCTTCTACTTGCGAGCATTTTAGCCGCACTTGTTTTCGAATTCATTAACGGTTTTCACGATACTGCGAACGCAGTTGCTACCGTAATTTACACCAAATCACTTAAACCTCAAACAGCCGTTATTTGGTCTGGTATTTGGAATTTTCTTGGAGTTTACTTGGGTGGTTTAGCCGTTGCAATGGCGATTATGAACCTACTTCCGCTAGAGATTCTTGTTGACCAAAATATTTCCCATAATCTGGCAATGATTTTTGCGTTAATTCTTACCGCAGTTCTCTGGAATCTGGGAACGTGGTATTTAGGTTTACCATGCTCAAGTTCACACACATTGCTGGGTTCAATATTCGGAGTAGGTATAGCTTTTATGTTCATTAACACCGATCATAGCGTTGCGCTGAACTGGAAAAAAGTTATGGATGCTGGTTTATCGTTGCTAATATCTCCAATAATTGGCTTTGGATTATCGATGTTACTGATGACCATACTTAAAAGGGTAATTAAGAAGAAGAAGTTCTTTACAGAACCGGAAAAGGATAAAACTCCTCCATTCTGGATCAGAGGTTGGTTGGTCCTTACATGCACTAGTGTTAGCTACTTTCATGGTTCAAATGATGGTCAGAAAGGGGTGGGATTAATTATGATTATTCTCATAAGCCTTGCTCCTGCTTTCTTTGCACTGGATAGCTCTAAAAGCATCAGCAATATGTATGGTAATGTTCAGGCAGTTATTACCTATACTGATAAAGTAAATGTCAATAACCTTAAACCCGAAGAACAGGCAAAATTCGCTCAGATAAAAAATGATATAAAAGATATTAAGAGTGTAATTGATAAATCAGAAGCAAAGGATGAGATTTCACCTAAAGAACGCTTTGAGGTAAGAAAGGATATTATTTTGATCACAAAGTCTTATGATAAAATACTTTCGAACCATAAAGATTATGCACTACTTGGATTGAATGAGATTGAATATACCCGATTAAATAAAAACCTTAAAGAGATAAAATCCTTCACCGAATTTGCTCCTTGGTGGGTTATTTTATTAGTTTCAATATCTCTTGGACTAGGAACTATGATCGGATGGAAACGAATAGTGGTTACTATAGGAGAAAAAATCGGAAAATCGCACCTATCCTATGCACAGGGTGCCAGTGCCGAAATGGTTGCAGCTAGTACGATTGGGATTTCAAGCCTATTTGGTTTACCAGTCAGCACAACTCACGTGCTCTCATCAGGTGTTGCTGGGAGTATGGTATCAGAAGGGGGTGTTAAAAACCTTCAAGCGAAAACAGTGAAGAATATCCTTATCGCCTGGGCTGTTACAATTCCCGTTACAATAGTTGTATCTTGTGGTATATTTTTAGGCTTATACTGGTTGATGGGATAATCCTCTAATAGTTTTATTCATACAAAAGAGCCCCGAAAATCGGGGCTCTTGGTTTTTTTATTCTTACTGTACTATGGGCTCCTGCTTTCGCCGGAGTTTGGTTACATGGTTTTATAATCCTTTTACTTTCAAAGCCATTTTCTGGGCTAATACATCGCAATGTTGGTACTTATCATCCGCCGGTTTTCCATAAATTTCGGCAGGGTCAGCAACCAGTTCAAGTCTAATTTCCTCAGCAAAAGTCATCAGGTTTTTAACACCTCCCCCATTCCAGCTGTAACTGCCGAATAGACCTAGGTATTTATTCTTTACACCCATGTGATGCAATTCACGAGTAAGATTTTCCATTAATGGGAACATCTGTGAATTATAGGCACATGAACCAAGGATTAAGCCATTGTACTTCCAAATTTCATTGATAAGGTGGCTAATATGTGTACGGGATACATCATGTATTCTGATATTCTTAACACCATTCTCCGATAGCTTACGACCTATATAATCTGCCATCATTTCTGTATTGCCATACATCGAAGCAAAAATAATAACAACACCTTCCTCTGCCTCGTATTTGCTCCACCTATCATAAAGACCAATAACCTTTTCAGGGTTTGAACGCCATACTGGACCATGGGTTGGTGCAACCGCTTTAATTGGTACTCCCTGTAATTTAGAGAGCGCTTTCTGCACCATATTGCTATACTTTCCAACAATGTTGGAGTAGTAACGACGCATCTCCTCCTCAAAGAATGAATCGTTAATCTCATCATCAAAAATACCCCCATCCAGTGTTCCAAAGCTACCGAATGCATCACCCGAAAACAGGATCTGATCGGTTTCATCATAGGTCATCATGGTTTCGGGCCAATGAACCCATGGAGTCATAAAGAATTTTAGCTTGTGATAACCTAAATCTAAAGTAGCGCAATCATCTACCTGAAGAAGATTCTCAGTAATCCCCCAGTATGCTTCAACAATCTTAAAGGTTTTCTGATTACCAATAAGTTGTACCCCTTTAAAGTGATTGCAGATATCCTTTATTTCACCTGAATGATCAGGTTCCATGTGGTTAATGATAAGATAATCAAGGGTTCTTCCATTCAAAAGTTTCTCAATACGTTCGATATAATTCCCTGCAGCACGATCCTCAATGGTATCGACAAGTGCGGTTTTTTCATCCAGAATTAGGTATGAGTTATATGAAACACCCCTTTCCAAAGGCCACATATTCTCGAACAACCTTTTTCTGCGATCGTTTACTCCAATCCAATGTACTTTACCTTTTACAAGCTCTGTATAGTGCATAATGACTAATTTGTTATTTTTTTGTATTGCTCTGCAAAAATAGAAAACATTTAGAATACAAGTTATGGGTTATTAATAAAAAAAGCCTGTTTTATAATACTAAAACAGGCTAAGTTGGTGTATTCAAATAATTATTTTTTTAGATAGATATGAAATTCCCAAGGTTTTAAAGTAATCTCATCTCCCTTGGTAAAAACGTTTGCGTCACCTGTCATAAAATCATTATATGAATCGATATACTCGTCTCCTACGAATGATATCTTCTGCGCCTTTGCCGATAGATTGAAAATGGCAAAAAGTTTTTCGGTATCATCTTTACGGGTAAAAGCGAATATGCTAGAATCATTTGACGATTTGATTCTGAAAATATCAGCCTCTTTTTCACCCGCAGCAAGAACAGTATTTGAGCGTTTCAGCTGCGTTAATTTTTTATAGAATGGTGTAAGTCCTAATGAATCATTCCAGTTAATTTCCTCCTTATCAAAAAATTTAAGTCGTTTATTGAGCCCGACTTCCTGTCCTGAATAGATCAATGGCATACCTGGCATTACAAAACTTAAGGCTGCAAAGGTTTTTACAGCACTACCCATGCGTTCGAACTCAGTTCCATTCCATGAATTCTCATCATGATTGGTAATAAAGTTTAACTTAATTGTATTCTTGGGGTAAGTAGCAATGTTTTTCAAGAGGTATTTTTCTATATCTAAAGAGGACTCTTTTCCTTGTGCTATCTGATTCATAATATGATGGAACTCCCAATCGTAATCAGCATCGAAAGCATACTGTTGAAGTTCAGGCTTATCAGCTTCAGCAAGCATGAATACAGGTTTAACCTTATCAAGTTCTTGTCGGGCCTCATTCCAGAAATCGGTAACAAT
>JAYTVX010000200.1:0-11642 GCA_043743775.1 Bacteroidales bacterium
ATCTTTAAACCACTCTTTTTGAACGCCTTCTGGATTAAATACCAGATATGTGTTAGCGTTCGTATCTTTGCATATCTCGTAAAGCATTTTGCCGTTCGAGCTTTTTTCACCGCTTACAAAAACGATAACTTGATGCTTTCGGGCAAACTGCTCAACCTCCTTTTTACGGTTTGAAACCTGTCCACAGATAGTCCGATTGATGGTTAACGGAACATCATCTTTACCAAAAGCCGCTATCATCAACCTACGAATATTATCGGCCAACTGGGTGTACTTATCGGGGCTCATCGTGGTTTGCGAAAAAAGAGCAATCGGCTTTGTAAAATCTATACCAGCGAGCTGTTCGGGTGTTTCAACAACAATCGTATTGCCATCAACCTGACCAACCAAACCATTCACCTCAGCATGCCCCTTCTTTCCATAAATAACCACCTGCCCTCCAATTTCCTTTATGTCAGCCCAGCTTCTCTTGATCTTAGATTGAAGTTTAAGAACAACCGGACAGGTTGCATCAACAATGATAATTCCATTTCTTTCGGCTACCCGATATGTCTCGGGTGGTTCGCCATGCGCACGAAGAAGAACCTTTTTACCTCTCAGGCCTTCTAATGCATTATGGTCAATAGTTATTAACCCTTTTGATTCAAGCCGAGCCACCTCTTCGCTATTGTGAACAATATCCCCAATGCAGTAAAGATCCTCATCATTCTGAAGCTCCTTCTCCGCTTGCTGGATAGCATTTACCACTCCGAAGCAAAAACCCGATCGTGGATCAATCTCGACTGTCATTGTTGTTCGTTAATAGTTGTTGCTTGTTATCCGTTTGTTTTAACAAATGAAATAAGTAGAAATAATTTGAGATAGTAAATACTGTCTGGTTTCTGTTCTCATCGCTCATTACTTCATTATTCTAGAAACTCTAAGTACTCCAAACTTTATGTACTTCTAACTTCTTATTCTCTCCAATATCAAATTCTCAACCCAAACCATTTGTTCCTTGATGGTCATATGGCTATTGTCGAGCACTATGGCATCTTCGGCCTTACGGAGTGGTGATACATCCCGAGTTTGATCTAGATGATCGCGCTCTTCGATATTTGCAAGGATCTCGGCAAAGTTGACTATTTGATTCTTCTCCATCGACTCCTTCAATCGGCGCTCAGCTCTAATTTTAGGATCAGCCGTCATAAATATCTTCAGCTCTGCATTAGGGAATACAACTGTACCAATATCACGGCCATCCATTACAATCCCCTTATCAAAACCAAGTTTTCGCTGAAGTTCAACCATTCTCTCGCGTACTTCGGGAATTGCAGCAACAACACTAACTAAACTTGCTACCCCAATGGTTCTAATCTCCTCCTCAACCACCACACCATTCAGTGTCGTCTCGTGCATTTGTGTATTGGGGTTATAGCTAAACCCAACCTCCATTTTCTTTATGTTTGAAAGTAAATCTTCCTGATTAACCTGTCCATTATCAATTAATCTGTTTTGGATAAATCCAAGAGTAACTGCTCGGTACATCGCACCGCTATCGATATAAAGATACCCTAAACGCTGAGCGATCAGCTTTGCAAAGCTGCTCTTCCCGCATGATGAAAATCCATCTACTGCTATAACAATTCTTTTACTCACCTTAAAAAAGTTAAAATTCCAAATCTCAAATTCCAAAAAACAATCATCAATCTCCAAATATCAATTAAACCATTTAATCACATACGAAGTTCAAAGTTATCATAAATAATGTTGATAGAAAAAGGAGCGGTTTTGATGGCTGTTCTGTATTCTAGGTTCTGACTTCTCACTTGTCACAACTTATTCCTCCCAAATAACTCATCCAAATCGGTGCTAATGGAGAAAAATTTTGTTGGCCCGGCTATGTGGTACTTTGATTGACCGTAGCTAAACTGAAATTTAGATATTTTAACTCCAAAACCCCAGCTGAAACCCACCGACGAAACCTTTTCGACAACCTTTAGCTCATTCCTACGCTGGTAGTTGTACCCCAACCTTAAACAAAAACTTTTAAACGGAACAAACTCAACACCAAGTATCATATGGCTAAGCGCTTCGTTTGATATTGACTTAATCTTACTATCCTTTGTGTTATCCACTCCTCCCAGAGAGCTGTTATCCGTCTGAGGTCGTTTATAGTACATATTGAGGTTTTGAAGCTGATGGAGCGTAACCAAAAACCGAAAAGGCGCATGAGCCAACTTCTTGCTGAATCCAGCAACCACTTCAAACGGTAAATTCTCCCAGGTATCGGGAGTGTAAGGCTTAATCATTGTCCCAATATTCCGCAATACAATCCCCGCTGCAAAAAGACCATTGGGCTGATGATAGTTTACCCCAATATCGGCTGCAATCCCCAATGAATTATAGGTGTATAGATGTGAAAAGAGTGGCTTGACGTTTATACCAATCGTAAAAGAGCTATCAATTGCTCTTGAGTAAATCAGGTTAACCGCCATATCCGAAGCGCTGAAACTTCCATTTATTGTCCCGCTCTCATCGGCTTTGGTAAACGACCCATAGCTTACCTGCATAATTCCAATTGCTACGGTACCAAATTTCGTAATATTCCGCGAGTACAACGCCGAACCGTACTTAACACCGCCATAGTAACCAACGTACGACAGTGCAAGCTGGTTATGCATCTGCGGATTGAGAAGTGAAGGATTGTAAAGGGCTAACCCAAACTCAGGATCATCCAATGATGCTACTTTCCCGCCAAGTGCGGCCAAACGTGGGGTAGTAGTTAGGTTAAGGAATTGATATGCCCCCTCACCCCCAACCTGTGCAAACGATTGGAAAACAATGAATAGAAAGATTAATTGTAACGATACCCTTTTTATACACATACCTCTTCAAACGAACCGCTAAGGTAAAATATTTGGTTAAACTGGTATAATAAACTAGCATTGATATAACCGAAAGGGCTCAAGATATTCATCAACAAAATATTAGGTGGCCCAATTAGGGTCTGTCTTGCCCCATAACGCCAATGTAATCAGTCCGATTTAGAGGATCGAGGGATGATTTTTAAGTTAGCAGAAGAAATGAATAGCCATAAGCCTATCCGTTGGAAGTAACAAATTCGTACCAATTCGGATTAAACAGTAATTAAAGGCTATAACGATTACATTTATTAGCGATTAACCTATATCAAATTGAATAGCACGATCTTGTATAGGTTTTAATAGCAGAATTAGCTAATTTCGATTACAGAAACCTTAACTAGTAAAGCGATGAAAAAGTTCAGTATTACAAAACGCGATGTAACATGCTTCCTCTCTGGAATTTTAGCGGTCATTATTTTCGATCTAATTTTTAATTGGCAATAGTGTAAAAAAAACTTCCTCGATGGTTGGAATGGCACAACATCAGAGGCAAAAAAGTAGAATTCGGCTAATAATAGTAGTACAGTAAGTTTGGTTTGATTAAAATGATAAAACTAGATATATAAACGATTTGGCAGTAAGGTAATTTGAAGATAAATGATGAACTTCCTGAAAGCTAAAATGAAAGAAAAGACAAATTCACCCACAAAAGCAGAGTACGTCAGCCCTTTCCCTGCATACCTCCCTGCTCTGCCGTACTCTGATTTTTTGTCACCACATTCGCTAGTTCGATTGTTTTACCTTAAGTATACAAACGATGAAAAAAGACTACTTTAACCAAAACGACAAAAGAATTGTGCTTAAAGACCGGAATGCTATCATTCCGGTTGATCTGAAAAATATTACAATCATAACCTGCGATGGATATCTATCAATGCTTTACTTTCTAGACAATCGAAAACCTATTTCAGTTTCTAAACTATTAAAGAAATTTGAGGAAGAGCTTACTCCGAATGGTTTTTTCAGGGTAAACCGAAACACTTTAGTTAACATCAAAAATGTCTATTCGTTTCAGAATAGAAGTAATAGAACAGTTACCATGGTTGATAACCATAAAATAAGTGTTTCTTTCCGTAAGATACCCCAATTCAGAAAGTTATTAGAATGGGTATAAACGTTTATTTGCGTATTTCATACGTCTATCTGTGAAATAATTATGCTTATTAGATAGACACACACATTATTCACAAAGTATTTTTGTGTGATTAACTTTGATTCGGTTTTTGCAAAACCTTAAAAAAAACTGAACCTATCAATGGCATGATCAACCATTTGCTGGGAAATTATTAACTTTAAAACAATAATTATGAAAGCATTAGATTTAGAAAAAATGGAAACTCTTGAAGGAGGTTCTTGTGCTGGAGCTACCTTTGGTTTAGTTGGTTCTTGGCTTGGCTTATTTGGTGCAGCATTATCAGGCCCTGCTGCTCCTATTTTTGGTGCAGCAGCTATATGTGGTATTGTGGCTGCATCAGCTTATTATGAAGAAGCTTGTTAATAATTTTGTTAATGAATTCAATAAGATGCTAACAAAAGTAGTTAGCATCTTAATTTTACATGAATATTTTTTTACTCTTGAATCCATTAATTAGAAAGAGAAACATTAAAAATCCCACTATCACCTCTAATAGGCTTTTTAGAAAACAACCTTGATAAACGTTAAAATTAAAAGTTATGCTTTTTGTTAAAAATAATATTTCACTTATAATAATTTTTATACTGGCATTGCTATTTCTTTGCTTATTGTTTATTAATGATAAATCATTTGATGAAAGTAATATTTATTTATTATTAGTTTGTATGTTTAATGGTGCTATTCCAATTGTTTATGCTTTGCAGAACAGGTATGAAGAGGACTATTTTGATCAAAGATATTACTTTACATTTCCTATCGCAAAAAAAATATTATTATAAAGGAGGTTTTAAGTCAGTTCGTTTCAGTTAAAAATATTATTATACTTTCTGAAATATTGTTTTTTTTGTTTTATAGAGAAAATTTTACTTTACTTATGTTTATGGCAATATTTATCTTAATAATTATTCAAAATATTAGCATTTATTTTGTTATAGTTAGCATTAAAAATCTATTTTATAATAAAAAGAAAAGAATTGAGACCTTAGGAGGAATTTCTGTCATCATTAATACAATCTCTGTTTTTTCTACGAATTCAAAATCGACTATTTCAAATTTAAGTTTGTATTCTCCATTTCATAAATCATTATTTATATTTGACAATTGGTGGATGTGGACTGTTTCTGTGCTGTTTCTATTTTTTTCTACTCTTATTCTCTTTAATTTAGCAAAAAAATGGAGTTTAAATTAATTATTAATTGCGCTCATTTATTCTTGAGGTTAACGTTGAAGGATCTTCTTGTTGTATGTTTCATCAACTTACTTTTTTTTGTTCTGGCAGTATATGAAAAAAAATCATCTATTACTTGATGCCCTTAATAATTTTTAATTATTACAAGATACTTTATTATAGAAGAGTTGAAGAGGTGTTTAGTTTGAAACTGTTTTTTAATGCACTTCCAATTAGTAAATCTAACATTACAACATCAAAACTATTAATTGAATTTTTACTTTTAAATTGTCAAAATATTATTCTATTATCTTTACTATTAAATGTTAAGTTGGTTAGTATTATTATATTAAGTTTTTTATTTTCTTTAGTTTTTGAGGCTTTTTACTTTATGGTAAGTCGTTTATTTTTAATTATTTTAAAATAGAAACATATGATATTAAATCTTGTTGATGTTTCAAAAACATATGACAACAGTAAATTTGTTTTAAAGAAACTTTCGTTTAATGTTCACAATAATGAATTTTGCGCACTAGTTGGCAATAATGGGTGTGGAAAAACTACTACAATTAACATATTGTGTAATTTACTTTCTTACAACTCTGGTAAAGTTGAGATATTTGACCAACAACTGACATTTGATTATGTTTTATATAAGAATCGAGTGGGGATCGTACTTAGTGAATATTCTTTTATTGAAGAATTAAGTATAACTGATTATTTGAAATTCGTTTGTAAATTTCAAAAAGTCCCAAAGTCAGAAACTCTAAAAAGAATCAAGGATGTAATTGATTTATTTGAATTGAATGATTATAACGACATGACAATTGAGGAGTTATCAACAGGCAATAAAATGAAAGTTTCATTATGCGCAGCGATAATTCATAATCCAGAGTTTCTAATATTGGATGAACCTTTTGTTAATCTTGATATCCAAACGACACATAAGATGGTAGAGATATTAAAGTCTTTTAAAGGGAGGAAATCTTTGCTTATTACTTCACACAACCTTGATCTTGTGGTAGAACTTTGTGATCGTTTTTTAATTATGAATGATGGAAAGATATTGCTTGAAATAAACAAGAACGACTATAGTTCCCTTGATGAACTTAAAGCATTTATAAAACAACTACTTACAAAAGAAGATTTTAAAATAAAGCAATTAGATTGGTTAATTTGAATAAAAAACAACTGCTAATTATGAAATATATTCCCAAAATAAATAAAAAATTATACTTCCTTTTTAGGACAAATGGAAAGTTATTATTTCTTACATATTGTTTATTTGTATTCTTGATTACTTATGTTACTAACAATTTTATACTAACCGATAGCGTTTATGTAAGTTATTTAGAACAGCAATATTCTTTTGAAAAAATAACTCAAATAACTAATTTCATAGATAAATGGAAATGGATGAGTTATGTTCTTAGCCCATTACTATACACTATTAAATTTTTTGTATTATCAATTTGCATTTTAATTGGGATAATGCTTTCTGACCTAAAAATTTCTTTTAATAAGGTATTTAAAATAGTGCTTGTTTCAGAAATTGTATTTTTACTAGCCATAGTCTTTAAAACCATTTATTTTCTTTTTATTAATACCAGTTTCACAATTGAAGAGTCTCAAACTTACTACCCCCTATCTCTTATCAATTATTTTGATTCAACAAAACTAGAAGTATGGCTTAAGTATCCATTACAATTAGTTAACCTTTTCGAACTGACATACATATTATTGATTTCGTCCGGTTTATCAATTGCTTTGAGATTGAACTACAGAAAATCTTTATCCATAGTTTCACTTTCATACCTAACTGGACTTCTCATTTGGGTAGTCTTCATAACATTTCTAACTGTTAACTTTGGGGCGTAGGAAATGAAAAAAAGAATAGTTCTATCGATAATTATCTGTTTGGTTTGTGTTACTTTATTCCTTGTTTTGAAAACTGTTTATCGAATTAAGGATAAGAAACAAATTGCAAATAATATAGCAAGTTTACCAGACTTAACAATAATTAAAACTGATTTTAACAGTTTGAAAATTAATTCAATAACAAGTAACAACTCTATTATTCTTATTGCTTTTAACACTACATGTGACGTATGCCAACATGAGATTAAGGATATATTGGATAATATAAAAAGATTTGAGAAAGTTAAAATAGTAATGATTTCCTCTGAACCTATGGATAGTATTATAAATTTCCAAAGGAAATACGAATTGAATAAATATGATAATATATTCTTGGGTCAAGTAAATGATGTGTATGCCAGTCAAATATTGGGAATAGAGATTATCCCTCAAATCTTTATATATAGCTCAGATAAAAAATTAATAAAAGTTTATAAAGGTGAGGCTAAACTTGATGCCATTCTAAAATATTTCGATAAAACAAAAAATGATACAGAGTAGAATCAGAAAGGCATTCACACTTCAACAAGGACAATCTGATTGTGGCGTTGCCTGTTTATCTACTATTTTAAAATACCATAATGGTTCTACTACTATTGAAAGAATAAGGGAACTTAGTGGAACATCGAAGCAAGGAACAACACTTCTTGGTTTATATCATGCAGCTGAACAACTAGGTTTCGATGCTCAAGGATTAGAAGCTGAAAGCGTTGAGAATCTAAAAGAACTTGCGGAACCTGCAATTCTCCATATAATACAACATGCCAACCTTCAGCATTACTATGTTTTTTTTGGGTTTGAAAATGATAAAATTATTATTGGTGATCCGGGTAAAGGGATAATAACAGTTACAAAAAATGAGCTGGAGCAAGAATGGAAAAGCAAAGCTCTTCTTAAACTTGTACCAAATGAAAATTTCATTAAAGTAAAGAAAAAGAAAAAAGAGAAATGGGATTGGTTTAGGTCTTTAATAGCAGAAGATTTCAACATACTGCTAATAGCGTTATTCCTAGGTATAGTAATATCTATTATAGGTCTTTCACGGCTATCTTTTCACAAAAACTAATTGATAAAATCTTACCCTCCGGGAACTATAAAGAACTATTTATTAGCTTATTCTTAGTATCAGCCCTTTTAATAGTAAGAACAGGCCTTAACTATTTAAGAAGTCTCTTTTTAATTAGTCAGAATAAGGAGTTTAATAATCGGGTTATTGAAAAATTCTACAGTGCGCTTATCGATTTGCCAAAATCATTTTTCGATACCAGAAAGATTGGGGAGCTTATCGCTCGAATGAACGATACACGGAGAATTCAAAGTACAATTAGCGCCATAATTGGTAATACTCTAATAGATGGCTTAATTATTATAATCTCACTTTTTGCTGTTTTTTTATACTCTGTAATTATTGGCTGCTTAGTTTTTTTTAGTTCTTTCTTTTATTTTTTTATTATTTATAGATATCATAAACGAATCGTTATCACTCAAAAGGAGGTAATGCAATCGTATGCTTTAAGTGAGAGTAATTATATTGATACTATTCAAGGGATTGATGCTATTAAATCGAATAATAAAGAGCCTTTTTTTAAGGAGTTAACTAAAAGCATTTATGGATTTTTTCAGCTTAAAATATTTAATCTGGGAAAACTTAATATTCAATATAGTTTTTGGTCTGAAATTACTGGGGTGCTTCTAATCATTGGTATTTTTGGACTATCCTCACTTCAAGTACTTCAGAAAGAGTTGATGATTGGAGAAATGGTGGCTATTCTTTCGCTAACGGGTTCAATAATACCATCAATAAACCGTCTGGCAATGTTCAATATTCAAATTCAGGAGGCAAAGGTTGCGTATGACCGAATGTATGAAATTGCCAGCATCAAATCTGAACATAGAGATGACATAATAAAAAAAGATATTCAAATAGTCACTGAAATAGAAGTGAAAAATTTACACTTTAGATTTTCTGGTAGAAAACAACTCTTGGTAAATGTTTCTTTGAAATCACGAAAAGGCGAACTAATTGCAATTTTAGGAGAAAGCGGTACAGGAAAGAGTACGCTAATTCAAATACTCCAAAAATTTTATGCTCCCGAATCAGGAGAAATCCTAATCAATAGTAACAATCTGGATTTAATCAATACGCATTCATTGAGGGATATTATTGGAGTGGTTCCACAGCAAGTTAAAATTTTTAACGGAACCCTATTGGATAATATCTGTTTAGGGGATTCTGTGAAAGAAGTCGATAAAGTGGTTGATTTCTGCAAAACTTATGGTTTTGATAGCTATTTCTCCAGCTTCCCCCAAAGCTATTTAACAATCCTAGGAGAAGAGGGTATTAATATTTCTGGAGGACAACAGCAGCTTGTTGCGCTGGCACGTGCACTATACAAGAAACCTCAGCTCCTTATTCTCGATGAGGCTACTTCGGCGATGGATAGGAATACGGAGAATTTTATACTTGATATTCTTCAGCAACTTAAGAATGAATTAGCCGTAATAATGATCACGCACAGAATTAAAACTGCAGCCAGGGCCGATAGAATCTTTATACTAGAGAATGGAACAATAGTTAATTCGGGTACTCCACAGGAGTTGATGTTAACTGAAAATTTTTACAGCATATCGTATAGAGAACTAATCGAGAATTAAAGCTATTTCGACCCCCGCCAATTCGGATTTTTTGATCCGTCTTATCCTCCATTCAAATAAATGCATCAATGGATATCCCTTTTAATTATCATAACAATTTAGCCAAAAAACTCAAAGGATTACCTTTGATACTTCACGTTTTAGAAAATATACCCAAATCTTAATGTAAAATTCACATCCCTCTCAAGTGTATTTGTCGAATACCCATATCTTTTTGTAAAGGTATACCTGTAACCGAACCCTATTGCCGTTTCAAAGCTAAGATGATTACCCATTTTTCTTCGAATACCCCAAGTTGGCATAATAGAAATATCAGGGATAACATTTCCTGTATTTACATTAGAAATCACAAACCAATCAGGATGGTATCTCAAGAATAAAGAGAGGTAGTTCCCGCTATTCCCATCGATTCTTTTTGATTTTGCCTGACGTTTTCCGAGGTTGTAATACCACTTAGGTTCCAATACAATTGCAGGAATAAGAAAAACCCAGACATTACCATTATAGTTTTGTACAAAGCCATTGTCAAAACCGAGCTCCCCCCTCATTGCAATTTTGTTATGCAATTTATATTCCCCATGCCCCCATATACCGAAAAAGCCTGCTTGTATACCATAAACCTTTTCCTCAACACTTGCTTGCTGAGAAAAAGCAATACAAGAAACATTTAATAAAATAGCTATTAGTATTATTCTTTTATTCATATTCTTAAATTTTACCAATTGAATATTGAAAACCCAATTGAAAACTGCCTTTGAGTTGGAAAGTCAAAATGCTTGTTGGGATAATCTAAGGTTCTTAGCTCTTTAAACGCATCAATGGAGCTATACTCAAAAGAGATTGCCACATATTTCCCATAATCTTTCCTCTCAAAATAGATCCCAAATCCTATTCCATAGGCAAACTGAGTGCTATATTTACTTTTCCTTTTTATTTCTATGTCATCATTATCTATGTATTTTATTATTCTTGGTACATAAGGATTAAAATAAAATTTTAGTTCAGGATAAAAACCGATAGTAGTTTCATTCTCTTTATTCCTATGAACCTTTATAAGTGGTATTAAATACCTAGTGCCTGTACAAAACATGAAGTTTATAACGGTTTCGGTGGACCAGTTATCACCCTCGATCCTATCATATTTTGGTATTAAGCTGTATGTTTGGAATTTAAAACCAACGGCAAAGTAATCTCTATCAGTAAAGGAGTAACCTATAGCTGGATTAAGACTAAATATCATAAGAATGTTTTTGGAGTCAGTTCCAATACTAGCATCTACATTAAATGATTGAGATTTACAGAGCGTTGTTATACATAAAAGCAATACAAAGGCTATATATTTCATAAATACTGATCGTGTTAATGAACTACCTCGCCGCAAGCGGTCGAGGTATCTAATTGAAAATTATTTTCTTATCGCCGCAAGCGGCGAGGAACCGAGTTTACGAGCTCGGCGAAGCCAATGTAACCCTAGAGATCCCTCGACTAAGTTCGGGATCAGTGAGACATTAATTTTGTTTCACAAAATTAATGTCTCACTGATTTAATCGTTTAAAGATACTGAATTAATGCACCTCACCAACTCGGATGTGCGATTCGAGTTGAATTGCTATTGAGATTCTTAATACTCTTACCCTCCATTTAAATTTTGGCTATCATTGTATTTAGACCCCCACCCTGAAAAGTTCAATAATGAAATGGCAAGATTCTTGCTCGCTGTAAAGTTTGTCCTATAAGATATAGAAGTAGCCATCATAATCAGCTAATTAATTCAAGTTGCTAGTTAAGATGAAATCATTATAGTTGTTAAAAAGTTCTTTGTCTTGTTGATATAAAGCCTTGTAAATATTAGCTTTAAAGA
>JAYTVX010000201.1:0-5649 GCA_043743775.1 Bacteroidales bacterium
GAAATCTCCTGTGTGTCTTGGCCATACCCAGTTATCCGTATCACCACCAAAATTACCGATGGACGATGGTGGAGCTCCAACCAACCTTACATCTTGAAAGACTTCATAAACCATTAAGTAGTATTCGTTACCGAAGTAGAATGCTTTGACATCAACCTTATAGGTATTTCCATCCTTTGCTACCTTTTTAATGGTTTCAATATTTGCAGCTACAATTGAGTCCCTATTAATTTCACTAGTTTTAGAGGTTACATTGGCTAGAACTTTACTTGTTACATCTTCCATGCTTATAAGAAATGAAACGGTTAAGCCTTCAGCAGGTAGTTCTTGGTTCTTTTCCGTTGCCCAAAATCCATTTTTAAGGTAATCGTGCTCAACCGATGATAATGATTGAATTGAACCAAAACCGCAATGATGGTTGGTGATAACTAGTCCCTGTTCCGAAATCAAAGAGCCTGTACAACCTCTACCAAAAAGAACAATTGCATCTTTTAAGCTGGAGTTGTTAACGCTATAAATATCTTCCGCTGATAGCTTACAGCCTTGCTTTTTCATCTCATCAATATTTTTACCCATAAGTATAGGTAGCCACATTCCCTCATCGGCAATGAGATTAAACGATAGAATATGGATAAGGGCGATGAGTAGTATGAATTTCTTCATTGTATATTTAGTTTTAGTTTTTAACTACTGGAGATAAAGTCTTGTAATTCAATATAGAGCTTTTGGACTGGTAATCCCATTACGTTGAAATAGGAACCCTCAATGCGTTCAATCCCGATAAAGCCAATCCATTCCTGAATGCCGTATGCACCAGCTTTATCGAATGGCTTATAATTATTGATGTAGTACCAAATCTCTTCATCGGTGAGCTTGCGGAAATACACATCCGTTGTAGCGTAAAATGTTCTGGTTTTTTCAGTAGATGAGATACAAACTCCAGTTACTACAACATGCTTATTTCCAGATAGCAATGAGAGTATTCTAAATGCATCATCATTATTAATTGGTTTCCCAATTACATGACCATCGCACCAAACAATGGTATCGGAGGTAATTAGAATCTCATCATCAGCTAGAGAATCAAGTAGAGGTTTTGCCTTATGTATTGCAAGATATGTTGGGATTTCGGTCATGGATAAGCTGTCGGGGAACAGTTCATCGTCATCACCATTGGCACGTACCTCAAATTCAACTCCAAGTTCACGTAATAATTGCTGACGGCGTGGTGATTTGGAGGCAAGGATTAGCCGTTTCCCTTTTAAAATATCGTTGAGCATGATTTATCAGATAATTAGAAATTTAAAGAGAACGGTATAAAGCAATCCGAATAGCATAATCAACTTATTTAATCGACTTGCTCTATGGTAATCCTCTTTGTTTTCAGCGGTTAAAAGCATTATAAGCAGAATGCAAATAGGAATTACTAGGGCGACAATAAAGTATATTAAAGTATAGTAGTCGACATTGCCCGATGGTAAAAAGTTAAGGTATCGAGCAAAAAGAAAGACAAGCGCCACGAGCGTAAAAAATAGTATGGAGGCGGCAACAGTTCGTGCTACTTTTTTACCTAGAAAAACAGGAATTGTGTTTCGCCCAAAAACCTGGTCGCCCTCAAAATCCTCAATATCTTTAATAATCTCTCGAACAAGGGTTAAAAGAAATGCAAATAGGGCATACCCACCAACCCAATAGGTTATAATTCCTAGTTTAAGGTCAAAACGGGCAACCATTTCCCAGTAAACAGTGTAGAGGCGAGGTAATTCAAAAAGAAGTGTTATTAAGGGAACAGCAGCTGTGAGTGTAGCAACAATAAGATTGCCTAATAAAAATTGTCTTTTATAGGTAGTAGAGTAAAACCATAACAGCCCTGCAACAAAGAAGAAAAGTAAAGAGAGTATAGGTTTACCAATTTTGATGGATACAATTAGACCCAAAAGAACTCCTATAATATTAAGAACGATATGAAGTATTATGGCAACTCTTCTGCTTAAACTTCGACCAACAATCACAGTTTGAGGTCTATTGATAAGGTCTGTTCGAGTATCAAAATAGTCGTTAATTACATACCCTCCAGCAGTAATGAACATGGTAGCAAGTGTAAGCAGGAGGAAACTAAAATCGTTGAGCTGGAGTTCAAGGTTCTTGATGTGAAGTAAAGGTTGTATTATGCAATACCTCATCAAGTATAGCGTTACAGCTACTATCAGTAGATTTTTGATTCGAACAACCTTTAAGATTTGATACATATTATATAAGGTTACTGTTTATTAATAGACGTGGGTCCCCACTTATCGTTTAATCTCAATACTTGTTCTATAACATCCCTAACACAACCTTTACCTCCCGAATAGTTTGAAACATATACTGAAAGCCCTCGAATCTCTGGTGCTGCATCTGCAGGGCAGGTGGGAATACCAACTTTTTTCAACACCTCATAATCGGGTAGGTCATCGCCCATGTAAAGTATTTCAGAGAGTTCAACGCCATATTTGAACCTAAAATCCTCAAGAGCTTCAACCTTATCCGATATGCCTAAGTATATATCTGTAACTCCAAGGCCTTTGAATCGATCGCTAACCGATTGAGAATTTCCTCCTGAAATAATAGCAATTGGAAAACCTCTTTCAATTGCAACGTGGACTGCATAGCCATCGCGAGTATTTGTCGTACGGATTAGTTCTCCCGATGGGTGAAGTATAACGTTTCCATCGGTAAAAACACCATCAACATCAAATGCAAAAGCCTTTACATTATTAAGTAATTCTTTAAAATTCTGTACCATATAATAATTATAATCAGATAATTATTGCTTTTTGTTGGCAAGCGATTGAATGCTTAAAGTTAGCGCTTTATATATATCAGCCAATTCGGGCGAATATTCTGTTAACTTTTTAGTATGGAGATTTATTGTTGCTTGGTCGAATCGAACTGCCGGTCCCGTTTGCACATCAGCAGGATTTCCATCAAAGGCTTTCTGAATAGTTTCAGCCACCAATGGCCTCAGAAGGTTAAATTCAAAACCTTTTTCAATCGATAATTGGTGCGAAACTGCTAGTAGATGATTTGTGAAATTATTGGCTATGACACCTGAAAGGTGAAGCCAAGTGCGGGTTTTGCAATCCATTGGAACGATCCTATTGCTAATCAATGAAGCTAATTCGCTAAGGCTATTTAACGTTTTGTCGCAATTGGCATTAATACAAATAGGGATATTCTCAAAAGGAATTAGCCTGCTCTTTGAGAAGGTTTGAAATGGATAAAAAACACCAGTACATGGGAACTTAGAAAGAACAGAGATATCGGTGCTTCCACTTGTATGAACAACTATACTCTCTTTTATATTTAACTCATTTGCAACTTCTTGAATAGCTTTATCGGGCACGCAGATAAAATAGATATCAGCATACTGATTGATATTTTTGATCGAAGTAGTATAGGTTGCGTTTACCTTACAGGCAAGTGCTTGAGCAGCTTCTTTCGTTTGAGAGAAAATCTGTAAAATTTGACAATCAGCATTGAAAAGCGCTAATGCAAGATTGGTTGCAAGATTACCGGCTCCAATAAAAATAACGTTTGGCTTTTTAACAGAAGTCATGCTAAAGCAATTTTTGAATCAAGATGTAAAGGTAAATGATTAATCTCACTTTCTCAGAAAGAGTAAAGCTCCAAAAAGAAAAAAAGTATGGAGTTTATTTAGCGTGGAGTAATATTCTACTGTTTCGCTGTATTGCGGTGGTGTTGTTGTGATTAATAATTATTAAAGCAAATAAAGGGTTGGATTAATAAACTGTTTATTAATCCAACCCTTTTATTATTATTACTCACACATTGAAATACTACATCACTGTATCACTGAATTACAGCAATATAGTAAACAGCATTTTTCTTAACCTTAAACTGACATTAATTTGCTACTCTTCCCCTTTATTGTGTTTAGGAGTGAGCACATCTCGTAGTTTTCAATATCTGAGTAGTATTTAAACAGTCGCTTAAAAAAATCTTCGTCGTAAAACTTTGGATGACTACTCTCAAATATCAACTCCCCTTTTGTAGTTAGGGTAAATATTTGATCATCGTAAAAATCATCAACATCAAAGGAGATGCTATAATCGATGTGCTCAATACTATTGGATGGATTGATATCGCTATCAAGATTATCGTGAATGCTTGATGAAATTTGGGTCTGGTTCTCTAAAACTTCTTTGAATTTATTCAAATAGTTAACTAATTTCATTTGAAGATTGATTAGTTCACGGTTTTCGTTTTTGAGGTTCCGATTGATGCTATCGTTTTTATTAATTTGCTCCGAATGATCAGCTATTTTAGCTTGCACTAAAAAGTTCTTAATGACCTCTTCATTCTCCTTAATAATTCGGATGTTTTGGCTTATACGCTCCTTGATCATCTCCACCAAAATGTAAATCTGCTCGCTCATTTTACTATAAAATCATTTGTGAAATAAATTCTAATACGCAGTACTAACAATTTGGTTGTGAATAATGTTGAGTGAAAATTCAGAAACAAACTTTACGATTTGAGCAACCTTAGTTAAATGGAACATCAGGTAGAAAATGATTTATATCATTAAGAATATTTATTGTTTGTTAAACTATTAACAGTCAATTAAATCAACAAAACGCGATAATTTTCCATTTTATTTTATCTTTGTACGCTCGTTTTAAAAATTGTCTTTATTACAATTCGAGGCATAACTGGCTGTTAAACAATAATAAATAGAGAAATTAATTAGATAATTAAACCTGAACAGAATGAAAATCTTAGTTTGTATCAGTAATGTTCCCGACACCACAACGAAAGTTAAGTTCGTTGATGGCAACACCAAACTCGACACCAATGGTATTCAGTGGATTATCAATCCGTGGGATGAACTCTCGTTAACAAGAGCTCTTGAACTTAAGGATGACGCTTCAACTGGTGTAAAATCAGTAACCGTCGCACATGTTGGACCTGCTACAGCAGAACCAACTATCCGTAAAGCCTTGGCAATTGGTGCTGATGATGCAATCCGTGTAAATGCAGAACCCATTGATGCATACTTTGTAGCTGCACAGCTCGCTGAAGTGATAAAGAAAGAACAATTCGATATTATTATCTGTGGTATTGAATCAAGCGATTTCAATGGTTCCTCAGTAGGAGGTATGCTTTCAGAGTTTTTAGATCTCCCTTCTGTTTCAGCCGTTTCATCATTAAAAATTGAAAATGGTCAGGTTGTTATCAACCGTGAGATTGATGGTGGCAAAGAGGTTGTTACTGTTCCAAGTCCTTTTGTTGCAATTGTTCAGAAGGGGATTGCAAAAGAACCCCGGATTGCTGCGATGCGTGGCATTATGATGGCTCGAACCAAACCTATTAAGTTATATGAACCCGTTGCTATTGATCTTTTGACTCATGTTGAAAGTTTCGAGATGCCTAAACCACGTGCCGCTTGTAAGTTCATTGATGCAGAGAATCCAAAACAGCTGATCGAACTTTTACAAAATGAAGCAAAAGTAATTTAATCCATTATCAATCGTAAATAACAAAATAAGATATGTCAGTTCTAGTATTTACCGAGAATTGGGATGGAAAGTTTAAGAAACTTTCATTCGAGTTAGCATCATACGCTTCAAAAGTTGCAGAGATGCT
>JAYTVX010000202.1:0-1551 GCA_043743775.1 Bacteroidales bacterium
TTCAAGTTTATCTCACAGGGTCGTCATGGGATTATTGTTGAATCGTTATCGGATGCAAAACGCATCAGCATTTCGGCTTCATCAAAAGTGAGCTCCTTAACCGATATCGCCATATTTACGAACGACGGCGAGGTTCCATTTAAAGAAGTTCTCAAAAAGATTAGAGCGGCTGAAAATAGTGGACCAGCTATAAGCCAAAAATCGGAAGATAAAGAGTTAAAAAAGTATTTTGAGAAGATTTTACCCGAGTACGATCGCGAAAGGGTTTACACCAGCGATATCAAAAAGGTAATTGCTTGGTACAATCAGCTTCAATCCCTTAATCAACTTGATATTATTGATAAAGAGGAGGCACCAGCTGAAGAGAGTGCTACTGCAACAGAGGAGACGACCAAATAGTAGCCTTAATATATTCGTAAAGTCGAACCCTTGGTTCGGCTTTTTTTTTAGCCCCTTAGTTGACAACTATACTGAAATAAAAAACTATCAATTAGTTCCCATTATGAGAACTAATTATTATCTTTGGCCCGAAATCCAGTTAAAGAGAATGGAAAGGATTTTTGCTAAGAGTACGTTACGTGAATACTGGGAAAAGCATCCCGATATTGAACAGTATCTGAAAACATGGTATGACACTGCCATGGGTTCTATATGGAAAACTCCAAATGACGTAAAACTTACCTATGCAACCGCTAGCATCTTAAAGGATAGCAGAGTTGTTTTTAACATCAAAGGGAATTCTTACCGATTGATAGTTAAATTCAACTTTGAGAAACAATGGGCATTTATTCGATTTATTGGAACTCATGCTGAATATGACAAGATAGATGCAAATTTAATTTAATACTGAGAAGCCATGAATATCGCACCCCTGAAAACGAAAAAGGACTATGAAAATGCTTTGAAAAGAATGGAACTTCTTTTCGATGCACCTGTGGGTTCAACCGAGAGCGATGAAGCCGATATTTTAGCGTTGCTTATCGATGACTTTGAGAGAAGGCACTACCCGATTGAAGCTCCAGACCCAATTGAAGCGATTAAAATAAGAATGGAGGAAATGCATCTTAAGCAATCTGATTTAATTAATGAAATTGGAGGAAAAAGCAGGGTCTCAGAAATACTTAATCGAAAAAGAAAACTTACCGTGTTCATGATAAGGAATTTAACTTCCCGGCTTAACTTATCGGCGAATATACTTGTGAAGGACTATCAATTGAACAGTAGTAAAAGTACAGCTGCCAACAGCCGCTAAAACCAATTATGTCTCGACTTTCAGATACGAAAGTATTTATAACCTAATATAACCGAAAACGCTGGATAGATGAGCTACAAGTATTTTTCTGTCTGGTTTTAAGCGGCAAATCGGTATTGATATATGGACTTGAAGAATTATAGTATAACCAACAGCGAGATCTGGTCAGGTAGGGTAGATGATCCTAATGATCCTGATTCATATCGGATGCATCAGATCGTTCAATTAATTGATTTGACGAGTATTTCTTCAGCGGAGTTGAATTCTGGCAAGGTAAATATTTGTCTAATTGGATTTAA
>JAYTVX010000203.1:0-14472 GCA_043743775.1 Bacteroidales bacterium
CATCCCAAGGTTAAGAGTTACTGCAGATTTAGCCTATCTAACCGATAAAACCTACGATTTTTACGGATTCAATGGTTATCAATCGGTTTACAACCAGAAGTGGACGGACGATACTCAACCAGTTCCACCCTATAAGAGTAGAGCTTTCTATAAATACGATAGAAAACTGACCCGTTTCACCACCGACCTTCAAGGAAAACTTACCAATAAACGATTTGGGTGGGTTGCAGGGATTGGGCTTTACAACTTTCAAACTGACACAGTTGATGTAGATAAGTTGAATAAAGGTAAAAGTAGTTCAGATAAACTTCCCTATGTTGATGGTGGACTCTTCCAAAAATATGTTGATTGGGGATTAATAAATGCTGATGAACGTGATGGTGGTTTTGTCACTTACCTGAAAGCTGGTTTTGTATTCGATACCCGCGATAATGAACCCAACCCAATGAAGGGAATATGGTCTGAGGCTGTAATCACATACGCACCATCATTTATGGGCATTGGAAAGAAGTATGAACACTTGAAATTGTCGATAACTCATAGACAATACTTTACAGTAATAAGAGAAAAACTTTCCTTCGTTTACCGATTAGGATACCAAACCACCCTGCTTGGCGATTGCCCCTTTTATTTACAACCAAACATGACTACCCTTTTTCTTAGAGGAGCAACCAGTGAAGGGCTTGGTGGTTCCAAAACGTTAAGAGGGATAATGAGAAATAGGGTTATTGGCGATGGGATTGCCTATGGAAACCTTGAGTTTAGATGGAAATTTGCTAAGTTCTATTTTATCAAGCAGAATTTCTATCTATCAATTAATACATTTCTTGATGGAGGACGAGTTATAAAATCAATCCCTATTGATCCTTTCGTAAGAACAAATAATCCTGAATATTTCAGTAATACTAATGAGTCGTTACACCTTAGCTATGGTGGAGGTCTCAGAATAGTTATGAATCAGAATTTTATTATTGCAGTTGACCATGGTCGAGTATTCGACAAGAAAGATGGTTTAGCAGGCACTTATATTGGGCTAAACTTCTTGTTTTAAAAGAAACCAAAATTATTATAATGAATTTTGAATATGGATTAACTATTCTCGATTATAGAATTACTTAAACTTCTAAAATCGAAAATCGTTAATCCTTGTTCTTAAATCTATCTTCCTCTCCCCTCTCTTAACTTCTGCAAACCAAACATCTCATCCCGAAACGCTGCAGCTTCAATGAAATCGAGTTCTTTAGCAGCACGCTCCATCGATTTCTTAGCGCTATCAATCGCTTTCACCAAAACTTCATCGGACATGTACTTAATAACAGGATCGGCAGCATAGTCAATAGTCACAGGTTCTATATAAGGTTTTAAACCCTTGGATTTGCTTGGATACTCTTTACCAAGAATCGAAATTCTTGCCTTAATTATCTGCGTTGGAGTTATTCCATTCTCTTCGTTATACTTCAGCTGCTTCTCCCTTCGCCTGTTGGTCTCGTCGATAGTGATTTTCATGGAATTAGTAATCTTATCGGCATACATGATAACCTTTCCATTGATATTTCGGGCAGCACGACCTGCCGTTTGCGTAAGCGAACGGGCAGAACGTAAGAATCCCTCCTTATCGGCATCCAGAATAGCAACCAATGAAACTTCAGGCAAATCCAACCCCTCGCGAAGAAGGTTTACACCAACGAGAACATCGAATAGCCCTTTCCTTAAATTTTCCAGAATCTCAATCCTTTCAAGTGTCTCAACATCGGAATGGATATACCTACAACGAATATTAAATTTGACCAAATACTTCACCAACTCTTCTGCCATACGTTTCGTAAGCGTAGTAACCAGAACCCGTTCCTCAAGATCGACACAGCTATTAATCTCACCGATTAAATCGTCGACCTGATTTAAACTTGGTCTAACGACAATTACGGGATCAAGAAGACCTGTTGGCCTTATGACCTGCTCAACGATAACACCCTGACATTGCTGTAGTTCATAATCGGCAGGGGTTGCGCTAACAAAAACGGCTTGCCCAATAATGTTCTCGAACTCTTCGAATTTTAATGGGCGATTATCAACGGCTGCGGGTAAACGAAATCCGTACTCAACGAGGGTGTGCTTTCGGGAATTATCACCCCCCTGCATCGCCTTGATCTGGGAGATCGTAACGTGACTTTCGTCGATAATGGTGATAAAATCCTTCGGAAAATAGTCGAGTAAGCAGAAAGGTCTCATCCCGGCTGGTCTACCATCGAAATACCGTGAGTAGTTCTCAATACCCGGACAGTATCCGAGTTCGCGGATCATCTCAAGATCGTATTCAACCCTTTGCTGAATCCTCTTGGCCTCTAATCCTTTGTCAATCCCTTTAAAATAGTCTATCTGTTTAACAAGATCATCCTGAATCTCTCCTATTGCAGTTCCCATTCGCTCCTTCGCAGCAATAAAAATATTTGCAGGGTAAATCACGGCTTCGGGTAATGATTCGATACGCGAACCGCTAATCGGATCAAAAATTTCTAATCCCTCGATATCATCTCCAAAAAAGACCACCCGAATTCCATTATCACCATAGGCTAAAAAGATATCTACACTATCACCCTTCACGCGGAAAGTTCCTCGCTTAAAATCAACCTCGTTGCGCGAGTACAAACTATCGACCAACTGCCTTAAAAGCAGATTTCGGCTAAGCTTCTGCCCTACCTTAAGTCTGATTGTGCTGTTATAAAAATCCTGAGGATTACCTATTCCATATAAACACGATACGGATGAAACCACAATTACATCGCGTCGACCAGAAAGCAAGGATGAGGTTGTATGCAGCCTTAACTTTTCAAGTTCTTCATTTATTGATAGGTCTTTTTCAATATAGGTATCGGTAACGGGCATATAAGCCTCAGGTTGGTAGTAGTCGTAGTACGAGACAAAGTACTCGACAGCATTCTCGGGGAAAAACTGTTTGAACTCACCATAAAGTTGAGCGGCTAAAGTTTTATTATGACTCAGTACCAAGGTTGGCCTATTTAAGCTAGCAACAGCATTAGCAACTGTAAAAGTCTTACCCGAACCGGTTACGCCTAGTAACGTTTGATACTTATCCCCACGCAAAAAGCCCTCAACCAGCTGCCTAATAGCATCAGGTTGATCTCCGGTTGGTTGATACTCAGAGGTTAGTTTAAAATCCATTAATTGATAAATTCTAGGGTAAAGATAGACTCAAAGATAGATTTTTGAACTTTAAAATCAATTGATGGGAGTTTGAAAAATCGTTATCTGAATAGTTCTAATTAGAAGAGAAATGATCTTTATAAATCTTCTTTGTAATAGGGATACTTAAGAAGTTTTGAATTGTTTCGAGTAGGACTTCCGATATTATAGGTTTAGGAATATAGGCAGAACAACCCGCTTGCATGCACCGCTCTTTATCACCATAAACAACACAGGCAGTTTGAGCAATAATCGGCAAATCTGGAGCAATAATTTTTATCTGAGCCGCAGCTTGAAGTCCGTTTATCCCGCTCATTTTTATATCCATTAGAACAATGTCTATGCCCCTTGTTCTTTTTACAACTTCAACAGCCTTTTCTCCGGTTTCGGCAAAGAGTAACTTGGCTCCTGTTTTTGCAAGAATTATCTCCAAAAGCATTGAACTAGCTGGATCATCCTCAACAATCAAAAAGAGCTTATCTTTCCAAGAATAGTTAGTAAATTCAGACATGTTGATCTTAAAAATAAAAAAATGAAATTATAATAAATAAATCAATTCGCAATCTTACATCTTCTTTTTTTTTATTTCTATTACTCAAAATCCTTTTTGAAATGGATTCATTATTGATTTTTAGCCAGATATTTGTAGATATTCTATAAATGTACAACTAAAAAAATATTGAACTTTAGCGAAATAAGATTTATAAATGCTTACCCTTAGAAACAAAAATCTTGCAGGTATGTTAATAGGGTATAAATCGACTTCACCAATGAACGATAAACGAGAATGGATTAGCATTCCTTCTTTAATCGAATACCTTGTAATTGCACTGATCTATATTTCTGCTGCATTAATAACCGCTATATCCATAAAAAACTCATCATTACCCTTTTATTGTGCTCTTACAACGGGATTAATGGCAGGTATTGTAATAACCAGGGGATTAAAATCATTTATTGGTTTTCTTATTGGTACAACTCTTTGGCAAATCATTACAATATCATTTTCCATTTCGGTATTACACCAAACAATGTTTTATTCTTCCCTTTTTATTCTTTCGGAAGGTATAACGTTACTAATTTTACAGAAAATATTTCAATCTCATTTCGAGGCAAATTCTCTTATTGAACAAAATTCTGGATTAAAGAAATTCTTTACAATCGCTCTTATTGCTCCTATACCCCAAGCGGCAATAATGACAATTATTCTATTTAATACGAGTGAGATACAACACAATATCGTATTCCTTAAACTATTTCATCTAACATGGCTAAGCATTACAGTATCAATATTATCGTTAACACCATTTTTTATCTCATATTTCAATAAAAGTAAAATCATTTTTTTTGTGAAATTCAGATTTTCATGGGAATTAGCCCTCTTCCTTTTAATGCTATTTATACCTAATACACTTGAGATACTGGGCGTAATTACCCCTCCCTATTCTTTTCCAATTCATTACCTTGTTTTCCCTGTAATATTTATCATTGCTTTTAGAAAAAGTATAAAAGCATTATCCTTTAGCCTTTTTATATTTTATTTAGCAACAATCTATACAGCAAGTATTAATCATGGAATTTTCTTTTCAAACGATCCTTATTTAAACGCCTCAAATATTTACTATTTTGTACTCTTCTTTTTATTTATTTCACTCATCCTTGGCGTTGCGGTAAATGAAAAACGATTAGCGTTTGAATCACTCAAGAAAAACTATTGTAGTATTGAGGATGAAGTTGCTCGGCAAGTAGGTATTTTCAAGGAGATTAATGATAAACTTTTCGAGGAAATCGAACAGCGAGGTGTTGTAGAAAGAGAGTTGAGTGAAAGCCGTAACCTACTTGAAGAGGCTCAAGAAGTAGCCAATATAGTAAGTTGGGAGTTAAATACTGAAACGGAAAAGATTATATGGTCTAAATCGGCGCTTAAAGTTTTTGGGGTTACACATGAGACGCTCCCAAGTACGCTGAATGAATACAGAAAACTAATCCATCCCGATGATTTGGACTATTCCTACAACCTAATAAGTAAAATAATATCTACCCCTACCAGTTTTGAATCAGAGATCCGTCATATCTCTTCCAATAATAAGGTGAATTATGTTCTAATTCGTGGACAATCATTTGATGACCTAGGAGGTGTTGTAAAAAGAGTTATTGGGCTATCTTTAGATATTACAGACAAAAAAGAGATTGAGAGACAAATAGCCGAGAAAGAGGAAAAGTATAGGGCTCTATTTGAATCAAACATTGATTCGGTAAGCGTTATCAATCCTGAAGACAAAACCTTTGTTGACGTTAACTCAGCCTTTGAGCAAAGATATGGTTTTACGAAAGCTGAAATAATCGGAAAACCTTACTCATTGATTTCATCCGAAATTGAAGAAACCTACTCTGCCATAGATAATGCTTTTCGTAATGGTTCACATAGAGTAAGATCAAGAGTTCATAAAAAGAAAAACGGTGAAGAATTTTACGCGGAGGGTATTTTTGTCAAATTTATAGCATCTGGGAAACCGCTAATATTTATTATATCACAAGATATCACAAAAAGAAAGATAGCAGAAAAAACCCTTGCAGAGCAAGAGATGCAATTCAGGCTATTTTTTGAGTCTGATCTCATTGGGATGGCAGAGATCACTCCGAAAAAAGAATGGATTACGTTCAATAATAAACTCTGCTCAATTCTTGGATATCCAGCCAATGAGCTAATACAAAAGACTTGGGATACGCTGACCCATCCCGATGATTTAAAAATTGAGATGAAACTGTTTAACGACGTTATCGTTCATAAAAATAGCGCGTATAGCATTGAAAAAAGGTTTGTCAGAAAGGATGGAAGTTCAATTTATTGCAAAGTTGCAGTCAAAGCTATTTTAAACCCACAAGGACAAATTACTCATCTGGTTAAATTAATTGAAGATATCTCAACCCGAAAACAAATAGAAAAAGATCTTCTTGAGAGCAGATCTACACTGCGTAGAGCCCAACAGATAGCCAAACTAGGGAGCTGGAGCTGGACCCTCATGTACAATTTCATATCCTTAAATGACGAGGCCTACACCTTGCTTGGTTGGAAGAAATCTCAAGGGCCATTCAATATTAAAAATTTTATCGAATTGGTTGAGCCAGAGAAAAGAGAATTATTAGAAAAAGTAATTGATACTGCAAAGAAAGGTAAAAAACTAGTTGAAAGCATCGAGATTCCTATTCGAATCAACACTAATGAGTTAAGATACATCCTCTTAAACATAGGCTTTAACATTGGTAGTTCAGTTGACGTTTCTGAAGTTGTTGCAACTATGGCAGATATTACTGATATCAAAAAGGCTGAAATTGCACTACAAGAAGCCAACTCATTAAAAGATCAACTATTCTCAATCATAGCACATGATCTAAAGGGACCTATAGGAACAATTAATCAGATGATCACATATATTGCAAATGATCCTGACTCTATTGATACTGAAACTCGCAACGACCTTATAGTTTCATTAAAAGACACCTCGCAGGAAACTTACAACTTGCTCGAAAATCTATTAGACTGGGCCAAAAGTCAAGGGCAAATATCCTATAAACCTGAAAACACATTACTAAAATCCTCCGCCGATAATGCCATCGCGCTTCTTTCAGGTATGGTCTCACCCAAAAACATCACCATTACCAATTCAATTGATCAAAATTTAACAGCTTATGTTGATCCTTATATGATTAACACAGTATTCAGAAACTTGATCTCAAATGCAATAAAATTTACGCCCAAAGGGGGAGCTATTCATATTCAAGGTTTTCGTGATGATTCGAGGGTGATCATAAAATTCATCGATTCTGGGATAGGGATCCCCACAGAGATAGCCGATAAAATATTCGATCCCAGCATTAACTATACCTCTCTGGGTACAAATAACGAAAAGGGTACAGGGCTAGGCCTCAAACTTGTTAAAAAACTAATTAACAGGAATGGAGGAACCATTTTAGTAGAATCGGCCCAAAACATAGGTACCACTTTTACGATTACACTATCCGCCTAATTATCAAGAATAGCGTTAAACTCCTTTTCATTTTTCAAGTTATTTTCATAATTTAACTTCTACCCTTTTTCTTCTTTTCTCCAAACGATGCTTACCCAATAAATCCAATATCACAAACGTCTATTACCAAACTCTTACTTTTTATTCTACTTTTGCAAGCAAATATTTCACAATGGGTTTTATCACATTACTTCTGCTGGCAATTGGTCTGTGCTTCGACACGTTTGCCGTATCGGTTTCAAGCGGTCTTCTACGAAAAGAGATTGTTTTTTTGCAAGCTGTGCGGATTGCCTTCTTCCTCGCCATTTTTCAAGCTATTATGCCTTTACTCGGTTGGGTTGGGGGGATAACCATTAAAACTTGGATTGAACCCTTCGATCATTGGGTCGCTCTTGGAATCCTGACTATTCTTGGAGTAAAAATGCTCATCGAGAGTCAGAAAAAAAGTGAAGATAAAAACATCAATCCACTTGACATAAAAGTAATATTAAGCATGGCATTGGCCACGAGTATCGATGCTTTCGCTGTAGGTATTAGTTTTGCAATCATTGAAGTTAATATGATAATGGCAGTGCTGACTATTGGTTCAGTTACCTTCTTCGCCTCGATGCTGGGTATCCTATTTGGGAAAAAAACAGGTTCTCATTTTGGGCAAAAGATGGAAATAATTGGCGGGGTAATTCTAATTGCTATTGGGATAAAAATAGTGATTGAGCACTATAAGGGGTAACTAGAACTGTTCTGGGTTCTCTGCCTATCGCCTAATTGGATCGCTACAATTTCTTCGCTGGAAGGGTGAAAAAGAATTTACTTCCAATATTCTCAGTACTTTCTACCCAAATCTCCCCACCATTAATCTGTATAAAATCCCTACAAAGAATAAGACCAAGTCCAGTTCCCTTTTCGTTTAATGTTCCTCTGGTTGAGAATACATGTTTCCCGAATAGTTTTGCAATAGCTTCTTGTGGCATACCCATACCATTATCGGCTACGCATACTTTAACATCACCATTACTGTTAATTGAAGTAATTGTGATATTATCGCCATTATTGCTGAACTTAATAGCATTGGTGATAAGATTTCGCAGAACAAGCTCTATCATGTCTTTATCAGCAAAAACATTAGTGTCAATATTGGTGCTAATAATAAACTGAATACCCTTTTGATTAGCGGCTTTTTCGTATAGTTTTATTTTATCTGACGCTAATTCATGAATATTGAATGATATTGGATTTATAATACTACCCTTCATCTGACTCGAAGCCCATTTTAAAAGATTTTCCAGCAGTTCCGTATTGTACTCAACATTTTTCGATAACTCGTTCAAAATAGACTTCTCCTCTTCAGCTGAAAAATGACCATCCTTTGCCATGGTGAGCATAGTGATAAGCGAAACCAAAGGACTTCTCAAATCATGTGAGATGATAGAAAATAGTTTATCCTTCAGGGCATTTAGTTCACGTAGCTCTTCTGCTTGCTTTTCAATTTCGTCTTTCTGAAGGCTTATTTCAATATTCTTAATATTCAGCAATACATTCGCTCTCTTGATTCTACGATACCCATAGAAAGTTAACCCTGATACCATCAAAACAATAAGGATAATTCCAAGGTAAATGTTTCTCATCAGCTGTTGCTGCCTAATTTCAGCTTGCTGTAGCTCTCTCTCCTTATTCAAGAGGTCAATCTGCATTTGCTGCTCCTTCGACATTTGTACAACCTTGGAGAGACTTACTTGATTATTGTGTAACTCTTGATTTTTCTCTTTGAGTTCTAACTCTTTTGCTTCCTTTACCGATTCAACCTCCTGTACTTTTGAATTGGCCTTATCAACCATTATTCGTGCATCACTCTCCTTTTTAGCAATTTCATCCTGCTGAATTCTTTTAGTAATAGCGGCAAAAAGGTTAAAGTACTGGGTTGATTTTTCACGATCACCAACTTTATCATAAACACGAGTCATCAAAGAGTAACAGCTTCTGAGCAACTTTGTATCAGCCAAATCCTTTGCTAATGCTTCCGCTTCGGTTAAGAAGGGTATCGATTCGTTGTACTTTTCAAGTTCAGTATATGAATTAGCGGCATTTAAAAGCGATGAAACTAAATCCTGTTTCCTATTCATTTTTCGAGCTATATCCAGACTCTTACTAAAATAAGTAAGCGAACTTTCGTAGTCCTTTATATCGGTATAAAGCAATCCAATTTTTGTATTTAAAACAGCAATTCCATTTAGATTTGAAATGCGCTCGCTCATCGATAGAGATTTCTTAAAAAGATCAATGGCATCGGGCAAATAACCATTTGTCCAGAATATATTCCCTGCTTGATGATAGTAAAATGAGGCTTGATTAAAATCATTTGCATTTTGCGACTCAGTCCCTTTCTGGATATAATCGTCAATCGTTTTCTTAACCTCAATGGGTAAAGAATTCGATTGCTGAGCAAAACCATTTTGATTTTGAGTTAAAACCAAAAAAATAGGCAGTAGGCAGAATTGAATAAAAAAATTCTTCAAGCTAAAATAGGTAGTCATCAACTTATAAAATCCTGAATAGTAATTCATAAATATACATCAAAAATATAAATTGTTTTCAATTAAACTAGAGCGAGTAAAAATTATCTTCTCCTAGAGTTAATACTTAAAACAACGGCTTTTAGTTTTCAATATTTGACAAACAGGCGTTTTTTAAACACAAACATGATTCCACTAACCTTTACCCTGATTTTAAAAAAGAGAAAGCCTACCCCTAACAGGATAGACTTTTAAAGCTAATGTATTAATGAACGACCTCGCCGCAAGCGGTCTAGGTATCTAAATGAAATTTTTCCCCTTTTCGCTGCAAACGGCGGGGGATTTAACCTTGAGATCCCTCGACTAAGCTCGGGATCAGTTCAACTAAATAATTTTGTTTCACAAAATCAATGTCTCACTGATTCAAATTCCTGCATTAGATCAAATTCACAATAAAATAGACTAATAAATAAATTTTCGAATCTCCATCGTTTTAATAATAATGTCAACAATCTCTCGAACCGAAAGTGTCATGCTGTTAAATGAGATATCGAAGCGAGTATAATCGGTATTTTTTCCACCAAAATAATCTCTGAAATCGGCGCGTTGCTTATCAATAGTGAGCACAAAAGTTTCAGCTTCTTTGAGATCAATCTGCATTTTTTCCGATATCCTTAAAGTACGCCACTCAAGAGGTGCCTCGAGGTTAATATGTAATGATCGAGGTATATCTCTGGTTATTGCCACACCCCCACGGCCTAAAATTACAACTCTACCGCTACAGGCTATTGAACGAATAACATCCTTGACCGTTTTGCGGATAGTTCTATCACTTTTATAGTATTTATTCGAGAAGGATTGCAGGATATCATCCATCATGGTTTTTTTCTTGGCTTCGAGAACATAGCTTATCTCATCAGGAGGTAAATCTAGTGCATGAGCCGCCGCTGCTTGGATTTCCTCTTTACCAATCCACTTCCATGGTTCTCCGTTTCTGAATTCGTATCGACGATTCAACTCAGTTACAAGCATCTGTGTAATCTGTGTGCCTGAACAACCCATCTCACGGGATATCGTAACCACTGGTCCAGGTTCAGGACACAGTTTAAGGCCTTCTTTATGCCTATTTATGAGGTATTGAACTAAATCAACTTTTGCCATAGTAAATATTTTTAGTCGAACTGAGTTTGCAAAACCTTTCTGACTCACACAAAACCGCCGGCAATACTTTAAGAACTAATACAGTATAAAATTACCTGAAATAATACCAAAAATCAATTTAAACGAATAGATTATCAAAGTTTTGATAAAAAAAAGGCTTCGGTTAAGCAGCTAATATCTATGCTGATTAACCGAAGCGTTAAAGGTATTAAACTTCAAGAAAAGAGATATAGAATTTTTCTATTATTTACTTGAATTATACTCCTTTATGATCGTTTGAAAAGTTTCTTTTACCGATATTATTTTGGTTGCCAAGTAAGCATTTGTTCCAGCAAAAGCATATCCATGCTCAAAGTTCCCCTTGAAGGCACTGATTAATGCTGTAATGATACAATAAGGACTCGATGATATCTCACAGGTTTTAATACACTTGAAGGGGCACCGAATTGGTTGCTTGTAGCCAAGTTTAACCTTATCTAAAAAGCCATTACCTATTGCTCTTCCAGGCATTCCAACAGGGCTCTTGATAATTTCAATATCCTCTTTTTTCGAATCGATATATGTTTGCTTAAACGCATCCGAAGCATCGCACTCATCGGTAGTGACAAAGCGTGTAGCCATTTGCACTCCTGATGCACCTAGATTCATGATATCCCTTATGTTCTGACCAGTATAAATACCACCAGCAGCTATAACAGGAATTGATTGATGATATTCATCCTCAAACTTTTTAACTTCTGCTACAACCTCAGGAATAAGTTTTTCCAATGAGTAATTCTCATCGTTTAGCTGTTCAGTTTTGAATCCAAGATGGCCACCAGCCTTAGGTCCTTCAACAACAATCGCATCGGGTAAGTAGTTGTAAAGCCTCTTCCACTTTTCGCATATCAACTTTGCAGCTCGGCCCGAAGATACAATAGGAACCAACTTTGTTGTGCTATCATTCTTTAAAAATGATGGTAAATCAAGAGGTAAACCAGCTCCTGAAAATATAATATCGGCCTTTTCCGATATTGAGGTTTTCACCATATCAGCAAAATTCGACATGGCAACCATAATATTAACGCCAATAACCCCTTTGGTTTTTTCGCGGGCTTTGCGAATCTCCTCCTTTAATCCATGAATGCTCGCCTCAAGATAATCAGTGGTGAACTCACGGTAAAGCAAACCTAAGCCGGCACTCGAAATTACTCCTACCCCACCTTCGTTTGCAACAGCTGCAGCCAAACCAGAGAGCGAAATACCCACTCCCATACCCCCCTGAACAACAGGAACCGCTATCGCTAAGTTACCAATGTATAAAGGTTTCATCATCTTTATTATTATTTTTTAGTACTTGAAATATCTGTAGAATAAACTATTAGAAAGGAAAATGACTAGTAGTTTTCAAAAACAAGACCTACAAAGGTATACAATAAATCGGCATTAAACATCTGTTTAACAATATTTAGTTAATGAATTTGGTAAGTTTTCAATAGGTATATTTACAATTCACGACCTTCAGAGCGAAACGTTTGCGATCATGATTCAGTCAATTATTTCAATAAAACAATTACTTTTAGCTTGTTTTTACTATCTTTCCACTTCAATTTAATTATAAATCAAAAGGATGAAACACCCATTAAACAGACTACACCAACACTTATATACCGAGTTTACAAGTTCGACTTAGTCAAAATATTATATGGGTAGTCCCTGTCTGCCGACAGGCAGACATACGTACAGGAAAACTAATAATCAGATCCAAAAAAAATATTTACGTATGAAACACCCATGTAACATTTTACGCAACCGAGCCTGCGAGTTCAACGAAGTTAAACTCGCATGAACAAAATATGGGTGTTTGCCTTCGGCGAGCCCTTCGGGGTTCATCCGATCAAGAATGATTGTTCAAAGTTGGATTGTAACTTATTTATAATTAATTTTAATATTTTGTACGGATGAAACGATTGTTTTTGTTTGTTTTTCTGCTGCTTTCTATTACTGTTATAAAAGCACAAGAAGTTTCGAAAAACGTTCAACGGGCAGATAGAGCCTTTGAGGATAATAACTACAAAAAGGCTCTGGAGATATACCTTAAGGCTGCTTCAGAAGAAATTGTTACTGCACATCTTGCTCGCCAAGTGGGAAATTGCTACCGTTTGCAAGGCGATATGAACAACGCTGAGATTTGGTACGAAAGCGCGGTTAAACTACCTGACCATATCGATTTCGATTATCAACTGTTAAGTTATGCTCAAAAAGCAAACGGGAAAGATGAACTCGCGGCATCATCCCTAAACAAATCCTTTACATCTCAAAAGTTACAAGAACTTAATACTAACAAATCTGATGAAAATTCATTTATTGCTAAATTACAAAATGGGTTTTTAACTTTTCGCATCTCCCCAATCAACATTAACAGTTCCGAAGCTGACTACTCACCCACTTTTTACCGCGATGAACTTGTTTTCACAACATCCCGTTTCGATCGTGATCTATCCAGGTTCAAACAAATAAATCCACAGGATCACCTTAATATTTATTCGACAAAACTAAGCAGTAGCGGTGAATTGGGTATCCCACATGTCTTTTCGAAAGAACTGCTCAATCAGCTTTATACAGGACCAATTGCCTTCTCGCCCTCAAACGATACCGCCTACTTTGTTCGAAAAAAGTTTTTAAATACCCGATTTGGAGATGTTAGGCAGATAAAGGAAAATAATCTAAAAATCATTTGGGCTACCTATAAACTAGGTACTTGGACAGAGCATGGACCTCTTAGTATATGTACAGATACATATTCAATAGGTGATCCCGCCATTAGCCCCGATGGGAAAAGATTCTATTTTGCCTCCAATATGCCAGGAGGAGTTGGAGGAACCGATCTCTACTACAGCGAAATTCGCACCAACGGAACCTTTGGCGAAGCAGTTAATCTAGGAACAAGGGTCAACACTACAGGAGATGAAATGAACCCATTTGTAGCTAAAGATGGAACACTATTCTTCTGCTCCGATAAACTTCCAGGCTTTGGAGGACTTGACCTTTTTATTGCCTACCCTACATCACATGGTTATGACTACGTAACTAATTTAGGGTACCCAATTAATAGCCCCTACGACGATTTTGGAATTGCTCTAAACCAAGCCGAAGATTTAGCATTCTTCTCCTCCGATCGCCCTGGGGGAGTTGGTGATGGGGATATCTACAAAATCGAAGTTGAAAAAAAATCTATTTCCCACACCGTTGAAGGTCAAGTCACAGACGAAAAAGGGATACCGGTTAACTCTACAGTAAAGATTTTAGATGGCGCATCCCTCATAAACACCCTTTCAACCGATGCTTCAGGAAAATTTTCGTTCAAACTTAACGATAGCCGTGAGGTAACTCTCCAGCTGGAGTGCGCTGATTTTTTCCCAACGACAACAAACGTTTCATCATTTGGATTGGGTCTAAAACCAATTCAAATACCGATTAAGATTACTATGAAGCGAGATGTTGGATATACCCTCATGGGCACAATTCTCTCTTCAGTTGACGGATCTCCCATTGTGAATGCACAAGCCATCGCCTATCCTCCCGATACAACC
>JAYTVX010000204.1:0-4335 GCA_043743775.1 Bacteroidales bacterium
GAGACATCTCGTTCCCTACCACCTAGGGCAAGGAATTAAGCTAATTCGCGTAGCGGATTAAGCAGCAAGAGCGTAATTTGATTCGCCTTATAAAGTTTGAGTTCTGGGATTAACGAGCCAGCTTCCCAACGCTCGACATGCTTACAGACCCTTTCTACTTGCTGTCAAAACCAGGTCAGCCCCAAATGGGAGGATAAAGGTAATCTATTTAAGTGGAATTGGTGCGTGGGGGAAGGTTAATTTGTGTTTAGAATGAAGTTGACAGTTCACAGTTGTTAGTTGACAGTGGTCGGTGGTAGGTATTCAGAAGAGAGGAGCAGTGAGAGATGAGAAAAAGAGTTTAGCGTTTTGCAACACACAAAGAGCAGCCTAGAACACAGTACTCATCACTCATATCTTAACTTCTTACTGTCAACTAAAAAGAACGAGCAACCTCTCAGTCACTCGTCTTTTTTCCTCATATTTTTTATCTGTCAACTGTCAACTAACACCTGTCAACTAAAAAGAACGAGCAACCTTTCAGTCACTCGTCATAATGTTTCTTAATATATTTTCTGTCAACTGTCAGCTAACAACTGTCAACTAAAAATCAGAATTCATTGACCAAAGAAACTCCTCATTGGTTTGGGTTTTTACCAAACGGTCGCGGAAGAATCCCATGGCTTCAACCGAGTTCATATCGGTTAAGTAGTTGCGGAGTATCCATATTTTATGTAGAACTTCCTTATCCAGTAGCAAATCCTCGCGGCGTGTGCTCGATGCTGTAATGTCAACAGCAGGGAAGATACGCTTGTTCGATAGCTTACGATCGAGCTGAAGTTCCATGTTGCCGGTTCCCTTGAATTCCTCGAAGATCACCTCGTCCATCTTGCTGCCAGTCTCAGTTAAGGCTGTTGCAATGATGGTTAACGAGCCACCATTCTCAATATTACGGGCCGCACCGAAGAAACGTTTTGGTTTGTGTAGCGCATTCGCATCAACACCACCCGATAGCACCTTACCCGATGCTGGTTGAACAGTATTGAAAGCTCTTGCTAAACGGGTAATCGAATCGAGAAGGATTACAACATCATGTCCGCACTCAACTAAGCGTTTCGCTTTCTCGAGTACAATGTTCGCAATTCGAACATGTCGATCGGCAGGCTCATCGAAGGTTGATGAAATAACCTCTGCATTTACGCTACGAGCCATATCGGTTACCTCCTCGGGACGTTCGTCGATAAGAAGAACAATCATGTAAACCTCAGGATGGTTAGCCGCAATCGAATTGGCGATATCCTTTAGTAGAATAGTCTTACCAGTTTTTGGTTGAGCAACGATTAAACCCCTTTGGCCCTTGCCAATAGGTGTGAACATATCAATAATCCTTGCAGATATTGAGTTCTGTCCATTACCGATTAGGGTAAATTTCTCGTTAGGGAATAGTGGTGTTAGGTAATCGAATGGTACTCTATCTCTTATATAATCAGGATTACGACCATTAATCTCGTTTACTTTGATAAGGGGGAAATACTTTTCACCATCCTTTGGGGGGCGAATGGTACCTGTAACGGTATCGCCAGTTTTTAAGCCGAATAGTTTAATCTGCGATTGCGAAACGTAAACATCATCGGGTGAGCTGAGGTAGTTGTAGTCCGATGAACGGAGGAATCCGTAACCATCGGGCATAATCTCGAGTACTCCTGTAGTGCTAACAATTCCATCGAAATCGAATCGGTCGCCCGTTTTGCGCTCAAAACCTCGACGGAAATTCTGATCGCGAATAATAGGTTTTACGATAACTTCGCCACTTTGATCAGATGTGCCTTGGTCTTGCTGTGATTCCTCTTTAGTAGTGTTTTCGGTTTGATTTTCTTGTTGGTTAGCATCCTGTTCAATAATAGGTGCAACGGTTTCAAACACATTAATCGTATCTTCGTTTGGTTCATTGATTGGCTCGGGAATATCCACAATCAAATCGGAATCGGGGAGTGGAACAGATTTTTGATCCTTTAATATTGGTTTAGGGCGATTGATTTGGAATGGTCGGCCTTCGTTGCGCTGAGGTTGTGGGTTTAAGGCTGGGGTCTCTTTTGGGGCGTCGGTTTGAGGTTTAGGGCTTTCTTTAAAAAGTTCTCTTGGTCCCTCTTTTGGACGAGTAAATCGTTTTCTCTTTTCACGATCACCTCCATCGAGTTTGTTCTGAGTATCGATAACCAGCTTTTTTTGTTCAACTGGTTTTGGCTCCACGGTCTTATCTTTTAGCTTGATTTTTGTCTCGCTAGCAGCATTAATAGCTTGTTGATCGAGAATCCTGTAGATAAGCTCCTGCTTGCGAAGATTCTCGGTTTTTTTGATATTCATTTCCTTGGCTATATCCTTAAGATCAGGAAGTAGCTTTTTGTTAAGTTCTAGAATGTCGTACATCATTATATATTAGAAATTTAATTTGATTTTTTTGTTGTTGGAAAGCAAAATTCAGTTGATAGTTGAAATAAAATCGGGATTTTGAAAAAATGAGTTGTAGGCGGAAATCTTTTGCAATGATAAGAATTTCATTTCTAAATCCAAAAAATATAGATGTTTGTTTATCATTTTCTATTAATAATAAAAAATATGAGAAATAAAACATGATAATTATCAATTAATAATTATATTCAACCGATTGTTTTACAAATGATGCTGCAAGAACATGAGACAACTTAAGATAATAAAACAGGTAACTAACAGAGAAACTGTATCTCTCGATAAGTATTTGCACGAGATTGGTAAGGTTGATCTGCTTACACCCGATGAAGAGGTTACCTATGCTCGTAAGTTGAAGGAAGGGGATGAGGAGGCCCTGAATAAGCTTGTGAAGGCCAATTTACGCTTTGTGGTTTCTGTGGCGAAACAGTATCAGAACCAAGGTCTTAGCCTTCCCGACTTGATTAACGAAGGTAACTTAGGCCTGATCAAGGCTGCTCAACGCTTTGACGAGACCCGTGGTTTTAAGTTTATTTCTTACGCTGTTTGGTGGATTCGTCAATCGATTCTTCAAGCACTTGCTGAGCAGGCTCGTATTGTAAAATTACCTCTAAATAAGATTGGGTCTATAAATAAGGTGAATAAAGCTTTTGCCGAGTTAGAACAGAGATTTGAGCGTGAGCCATCGGTAGCTGAGTTGGTTGAGGTTCTCGAGTTGGCCACCGACGATGTAAAGGAGGCTCTTCGAAGTTCAAATCGTCATGTTTCGATGGATGCACCTTTAACTCAGGATGAGGATAGCAACTTGTACGATGTTATTCTTTCGCACGATTCTCCATCGCCAGATAGAGGATTGCTGAACGATAGCCTACGTAAAGAGATTGAAAGGGCTTTAGCTACGTTAACCCCACGCGAAGGGAATATTATCCGCTTGTACTTTGGGTTGAATGGTAAACATCCGCATACACTGGAGGAGATCGGTGAGGAGTTTGACCTAACCCGTGAACGTGTTCGACAGATCAAAGAGAAAGCCATTAAGCGACTGAAGCAGACCACAAGAAGCAAGATTCTAAAAAGTTATTTAGGATAGGAGATAAGTTAATAAGTTGACAAGGATTAAAGTTTAATCGTTTTTTTACTGTCAACTGTCAACGAACAACCATCAACTAATTTTCCTATTTTTGCACAAAATCTGACCGATGAACCGACTCGTTGCCCCCTCTCTGCTTTCTGCCGATTTTGGCAATCTCAATAAGGATATTGAAATGGTGAATTCCAGTCAAGCCGATTGGTTTCATCTCGATATTATGGATGGCGTGTTTGTGCCGAATATCTCCTTTGGATTACCTATCGTTTCTCAGGTTAAGAGGATGGCGAAGAAACCATTGGATGTTCATCTGATGATTGTTGATCCAGATAGATATCTCGAAAAGTTCAAAGAGGCTGGGGCTGACATACTAACCGTTCACTACGAGGCTTGTACCCATCTTCACCGAACTCTTCACCAAATCCGTAAACTTGGAATGAAGGCAGGTGTTTCGATTAATCCGCATACCTCAGTTGAATTGCTTAATGATATTCTAGAGGAGGCTGATTTGGTTTTAATTATGTCGGTCAATCCAGGATTTGGTGGGCAAAAATTCATCAAAAACAGCATTCAAAAAATCACCCGTCTAAAAGAGATGATTACCCAAAAGGGTTGCAAAACCCTTATTGAGGTTGATGGCGGCGTTGATGCTACGAATGCTACTGCGCTATACAATGCAGGCGCAGATGTTCTGGTTGCTGGTAATGCAGTATTCAAATCGAACGATCCCAAAGGGGCGATTGAAGCAATTAAAAAGGCTTAGTTTACTTTCTGAAAAATTTCGAATTAATTTTCAAGGATTG
>JAYTVX010000205.1:0-18820 GCA_043743775.1 Bacteroidales bacterium
CAATGCAGAGGATTAATGTATTATGGGGTAAATACTACTATTTCTGATGATCTTATTAATGGTTTTACAGCAGCACTGCATAGCTGCAGTACAGCAAAAGAAAACAGTTTATCCACAGATTTTACAGCCCCGAAATTCGCTTTATCTCATTCAGCTTATTCAACGCCTCAACGGGGGTAAGGTTATTAATATCGAGTTGTTTAATTTGATCTCTTATCTGCTTAAGGACTGGGTCTTCGAGTTGAAAGAAGCTCAGCTGATATCCTTCGCGATGCTTACCTAACTCTTCTATGGGTTTATGAAGAGTTTGACCTTGCTGAGTTTTTTCCATCTCGGCGAGTATCTCATTGGCTCGTTTAACTACGCTGGGTGGCATACCAGCCATTCGGGCAACGTGTATCCCAAAGCTATGCTCACTTCCACCTTGAACCAATTTCCGTAGGAAAATAACCTTATTGTCTAACTCCTTAATTGTAACATTATAATTCTTTACCCGTGGAAAAGTTGCTTCCATCTCATTGAGCTCATGGTAGTGGGTAGCAAATAGTGTCTTTGCCTTTGCCAATGGGTGTTCGTGAATATACTCAACCATTGCCCACGCAATGGAAATGCCATCATAGGTTGATGTCCCGCGACCAATCTCATCGAGAATTATCAAACTCTTATCGGATAGATTGTTCAGAATACTTGCGGCCTCCTGCATCTCAACCATAAAGGTTGATTCACCTAGGGAAATATTGTCGGAAGCACCCACTCGGGTAAAGATTTTATCAACGACACCAATGGTTGCACTTTGGGCGGGAACGAAAGAACCTATTTGCGCCAAGAGAACAATTAAGGCGGTTTGCCTTAACAGGGCTGACTTACCAGCCATATTGGGACCCGTTATAATGAGTATCTGCTGTTCCTTATCATCGACGTAAACATCATTGGCAATATACTCCTCACCCGGGGGCAACATTCGCTCAATTACTGGGTGTCGTCCCAGCTTTATATCAATAATATTAGTTGAATTAAGGGATGGTTTTGAATAACCATAAGCTTTTGCACAATTTGCAAACGAGAGTAGGCAATCGATCTGTGCAACTAATGATGAGTTCAATTGGATTGATGCAACATACTCTGATAAGCTATGCACTAACTCTTGAAAAAGGCGCATCTCAATTTGCAGTATTTTCTCTTCGGCACCTAGAATCTTTGCTTCATACTCCTTAAGCTCTTCGGTAATATATCGCTCAGCAGAGACTAAGGTTTGTTTACGAATCCACTCAGGAGGAACTTTGTCCTTATGGGTATTGCGAACCTCGATGAAATAGCCAAAAACATTATTGAAGCTAACCTTAAGTGAGGTAATACCTGTTCTTTCCGATTCTCGCTGTTGAAGGCTAATCAGATAATCTTTACCAGAATAGAGAATTGTTCTCAGCTCATCCAATTCAGCATCAAAACCGCTGGCTATAACTCCCCCCTTTGCAATTAGAACCGGAGGATCAATCATTATTTCCTTTGCTATCCGATCTCTGATCCTTGAACAAAGATTAATCTGCTCACCAATCCTTTGAAGTGTAGGTTCATTCGAATTTTCAGAAACTTCTTTAATCGTAATTAGCGTGGTTAATGAAGTTTTAAGCTGAACCATCTCACGAGGAGTAATCTTTCCAACAGCAGCCTTAGAAACTATACGTTCCAAATCGCCAACCTCCCGAATCTTCTCGATTAGAGTATCATTTATTTCGGGATACTTAATAAAGTAATCTACAACATTTTGCCGCTCATTAATTGAGGTGATATCCTTTAACGGAAAGGCTATCCAGCGCTTCAAGAGTCTACCTCCCATTGGTGAAATGGTTCTATCGATAACCTCAATTAGCGTTTTGGCTCCCTCGTTGTAAGTAGAAAATATTTCGAGATTCCGAACCGTAAACCGATCGAGCCAAACATACTTATCCTCATCCACCCTTGAGATGGATGAAATATGATTGATTTGATTATGCTGAGTAATATCGAGGTAGTAGAGAATCGCTCCAGCCGAGGTAATCCCCATCTTCATACTATCAACCCCAAATCCTTTAAGCGATGCGGTTTGAAAGTGGTTGAGCAATTTCTCCTTTGCTCCATCAACATTATACGCCCACTCCTCGAGCTTGAAAATGTAGTATTTTGATCCAAAGACTTCAATGAAGTTTTGATATTTAGCTCTTTCAACAAGGACCTCTTTGGGGTTAAAATTGCTAAGAAGTTTATCGATATAATCGGTTGAACCCTCCGCAACAAAAAACTCTCCAGTTGAAATATCGAGAAACGCTACACCAGCATTTTTCTTGTCCAGATGAACGCAAGCTAGAAAATTATTCTCTTTCCGCTCAAGTACATTATCATTAAATGAAACCCCTGGAGTTACCAGTTCTGTAACACCTCGCTTCACTATGGTTTTGGTTAACTTTGGATCCTCAAGTTGATCGCATATTGCAACTCTTTGCCCGGCTCGAACCAGCTTTGGAAGATATGTATCAATGGCATGATGGGGGAATCCAGCAAGTTCGACGTAAGCAGCAGCACCATTAGCCCTTCGGGTTAAGGTAATTCCAAGAATCTCAGATGCTTTAATGGCATCTTCTCCAAAAGTTTCGTAAAAATCGCCTACTCGAAATAGTAGAATTGCATCAGGATGGGTCCGCTTGATGCTAAAATACTGCTTCATCAACGGTGTTTCAACAACCGTACTCTCGTTAAAACCGCTCAAATCTGCTAGGTGTTAATTTGAAATCAATGAAAAAAAACAATCAAACAAAATTATTAAAATCTTCTACTTAACGAAATGAATAATTCAACCAATAAAACATTTTGATTCATAAACCGTTAAAAAACTCCAATAGATTCGTTAATAGAGGCTACCTATTTAAAATGAAAAAATGATTTTTAATAGCAAAAATCATTTTTTGAACGCGTTACTTTTCTTAGTTTAGCAAACTCTAAACATAGAATCCTTTAAATTATAATAATATGAAAAAGATTTTTGTTATCGGTGCAGGTTTGTCATCATCAGACCTAATCAAATATCTTCTCGATAGTGCTTTGGCTTTAGACTGGACTGTAAAAGTCGGTGATCTTTCGTTAGAGAATGTTAAGAAAAAGTTGAACAATCACCCTAAGGGTTTAGCAATTCACTTTGACATTAACGATCATAAGCAGCTAAAAGATGAGGTCGCATGGGCCGATATCGTGGTTTCACTCTTACCGGCTTTTCTGCATCCGGTTGTCGCCAAGGAGTGTGTAAGCCAGGGGAAACATATGGCAACGGCATCATACGTTTCTGATTCGATGAAAGCGTTGGACGCTGAAGCAAAACTTAAAGGGATTACTTTACTTAACGAGCTGGGTGTTGATCCGGGTATCGATCACATGTCAGCAATGAAAGTAATTGATGAAATTCGTGAAAAAGGTGGAAAACTACTAGGTTTTATTAGCAATACTGGAGGGCTTGTTGCTCCCGAAAGCGACAATAATCCTTGGAATTATAAATTTACCTGGAATCCGCGCAATGTTGTTCTTGCAGGTCAAGGCGTTGCTCAATTCATCGAAAATGGACAGTACAAGTTTATCCCATACCACAGACTGTATGCAAGAGCCAGAACATACTCAGTTTTGAATTATGGTGATTTTGAGATGTACCCAAACAGAGATTCACTCCAATATCGTGAGATTTATGGTCTAAATGATATCCAAACTCTTATCCGTGGCACTTTACGCAAAGCAGGTTATTGCAAGGCATGGAACGTTTTCGTTCAACTTGGAGCAACCGATGATACCTATAAAGTACCCAATAGTGAGAGTCTTACCTATAGGGGATTTATCAATAGTTTTCTTGCCTATGATCCAAAACTATCGGTTGAGGAAAAACTGAAACACGAAATTGCTGAGGCAAACGACCCAGTAGTATTTGAAAAGTTAAAATGGTTAGGTATTTTTGAGGATAAGAAGGTTGCCCTTTTAAATGCTAGTCCTGCTCAGATTTTGCAAAAAATATTAGAAGAAAAACTGCTACTTGAACCCAACGATAAGGATATGATTGTCATGCAACATATCTTCGATTACGAACTTGGGAGTAAAAAATTTCATCGAAAATCTTCAATGATTATCATCGGGAAAGATACAGTACATACCGCTATGTCAATAACCGTTGGGACTCCTCTTGCAATTGCCATTAAACTATTGTTAACAGGTGTAATCAAAGAGACTGGGGTAATCATCCCAACAAAACCATCAGTTTACCTTCCAATACTAAAAGAACTTGAAGAATTTGGGGTTAAGTTTATTGAGGAGGAGGAAGAGATAAAATAACTTGAGTCTGATGTAAGGATAAGGCATTGAGTTTATTTAGATTCGAGGATAGGTCTAGTTTTATTAGATATATATTTATCTGACGTACTTAAAGATGTTGTTCTTTTTTATCAAACATTCATTTTGATAGTATAATGGTATTTTTTATAAATAAACAACCTAGTAGCTGAGCTTTAGGAGTATTACCCTAGAGATTTTTCGGCTACGCTCGGGATCAGTTCGACAGAATAATTTTGTTTTACAATATTAAAGTCTCACCGATTTAAAATAGAATACTCCTGTAACTTAAAAATGGAGATGAAAAGCGAATGTGTAATTATTTAATAGAATCAATTAATGACTCTTTAACTTGTAAAAATCACTAAAATAACACAATAAATGATTTTCGCAAGTCCCTTATGCTAGTTATCAAACATATACCTTTTCTTGTATATTTTAGGAATTATTGTATTAATTTTACTCAACTATAGAACTAGTTAAGGTTCAAATATGATTTGAAAAGATATCTTCACTAATTGAGCATTTGGATTATTTGAAAAAAATTAGGCATACTTTTAATTACATTTTTTGATCAACGAATATCATTTCAGATAATAAAAAGAAATCGAGTAGAGGGACCTGCTTTTCATTCTTTTTTAGAGCAAGATCTTATACTTTAGACAACCAAATATCTTAAATGGATATGAAACATATGCATTCACTTGTAAATAATATTGGAAAATGTTACTGTATCTGAAACAATCAATTACTAAACGGCTCTTTCTTCTTTTATCGCTATTAGTTTTTACAACCACTAACATATTCTGTCAGAATCAGAACAATAAATCAAATTCCGCCTTGAAAGTTAAGGACGGTATGGATATGGTTTATGGTTTGGATCCCCTGCTGTATAACGGAGTTTTATATAATTCATCTTATCCAACAACCGTTAAAGGGGATCAGTTCTTTTTAGGAAGTAATTATTTAAAAGGAGAAGCAACAATAAGAGGGATAAAATACAAAAATCTTGATCTGAATTACGATATCTGTAAGCAAGAACTTCTCCTTAAGTATCTTAGTTCAAATAATGCTTTTAATATTATAATGATTTCAAAAGCATGGCTTGAAGATTTTTCTATAGGTGAAATTCGTTTTGGCTTTTACAGCACACCCGAAACGGCTAATCGTATATACCAAGTGCTAGGCAATGATTCAATTAAACTACTCTACTATTGGAAGAAAGATTTAGAACTTGATAATACTTTCGGAAATTCCAGTTTAAGTTTCAATACAAAAAAACAGCAGAATATATTAATAAACAAATCGCTTAAGAGATTTCATAATAATAGAAGTTTTGTGCATCAATTTACAAAAGAAAAACAAATCCTTATTAAAAAATATTTACACCAGTATAAGATAAAAGTTAATAAAGAATCAGATCAAAAAATGGAAAAACTTATTAATTATTGTAGTAAACTATAATTATTGTGAAAACAAGTCTCTTTATATTGCTCCTCCTTACGGGAAAACCCTCAGGAGATGATGTTAAGCAATATTTATCATGTCATGTATTTGAAATTCCATTCCCGGAATTTTCAAATGTTATACACCATCAAACAGGCATCACCGTATTTTATGATGAAGAGTTGGTTAAAAACATAAAGGTCACTTTAGATACTGATAGTATAAGTGTTGAATCTGCATTAAAAATCGCCCTAAAAGGTACCGGAATTGAGGTCTCTGCTTGGCACAATAATTTCATCTTACTCCCCGGGGAAAAACTCATAACCGAACTGCCTAACTTTGACCGACAAGTTGAGAACAAAGATACATCGGTCATACTAGCAAAAAATCTCACCCTAACTGAAACGAGATACATTACCGGGAGGAGAGTAAATGCAGCAGAATCCATGCGTGTTGGCAAAAGTGGATTGACAGGAAGCAATACAAATGCAAAGATTCTTGGGAGAATAATTGATCAGGAATCTGGTGCCCCTATTATAGATGCAACAATTTATATTACCGAGACAGCCAAAGGTGCCGTAACGGATAAGGATGGTTATTTCACATTAGTTATAAGCCCAGGAAAATATAATGCAAAGATTGAAAGTCTTGGTCATGAGAAGAAAAAAATCTTTCTAGAAGTTCTTTCTAATGGTGAATTTAAAATTGAATTAAAGAAAGAGGATATTATAATTGAAGAAGTAGTTGTTTTCGGGGACCGACAAACAAACATTAAATCGAAAGATCCGGGTCTTGAAAGAATAGCAGCAAAAACGGTAAAAGAGATTCCGATGATGATTGGCGAGCGCGATATCCTAAAAGTATCTAGTCTGTTACCTGGAATAGTGAGTGTTGGTGAAGGTTCATCTGGTTTAAATGTTCGAGGAGGAAGTTCTGACCAGAATGCATTTTATATCGATAAGGTTCCTATTTACAACACCTCGCATTTATTTGGTTTTTTTCCTGCATTTAATTCTGACATTATTAAAGATTTCTCAATTTATAAAGGGCATATCCCAGCAGAATATGGAGGAAGACTTTCTTCTGTTTTCAATATTATTACCCGCAAGTCAAATGGGAAAAGTTTTACTGCCCATGGAGGTGTCAATCCAGTTACAGGTTATATTACAGTAGAGGGGCCTATTATCAAAGATTCTTTAACGTTACTCTTTAGTGCTCGTTCTTCTTATTCCGATTGGATATTGTCCAGGATTAAAGACCCCACAATCAGAAATAGCAGTGCTGCATTTAATGATTTTTCAACTTCAATAAACTATAATCTGAAAAAATCACAGTTGTCGCTTTTTATCTATAATAGCAATGATAGGTTTCGTCTTTCAGATATCAATAGATACCAATACTCCAATTTAGGGGGATCGGTAAACCTTCAATATTATTATAATACATCCTTGAAAGGAGAGTTTACTTTAATCGGTTCGGAGTATACATTTAGTACTACGGATAATCAGAATCCTACTATTGCCTTTAAGCATAATTATAAAATTGGACATTATGAAGTTAGAAGTGATTTCAACCATGTGATTAGCGAGAAAACAACTTTAGATTATGGGGCAAGTATAATTCTGTATAAACTTGATCGGGGATCTGTTCTTCCTTTCGGGGAATCTTCTTTACGTAATCCTGTAAACTTAGGTAGAGAGCAAGGTATTGAAAGCGCAATTTACATATCCGATAAATATACTATACTACCCCTACTTACCTTATCGCTAGGTTTACGACAGTCTTTATTTACCCCTATTGGTCCTAAATCTGTTTATACCTACAATTCTGGTTTTCCAAGAGAACTGGAAAATATAAAGGACACGATAAACTTTGCTTCGCATAAACCCTTCAAATGGTATTTCTCACCAGAAATTAGAACAACATTAAATTTTCAAACGGATAGAAATGGATCTATTAAACTGGCGTTTAATCAGCAGCAGCAGAATTTATTTATGCTAAGCAATACGATGGCCTTAGCTCCAAATACTCAATGGAAATTAGCAGATTATCACCTCAAACCTTCAAAAAGCATACAAGTTTCGTTAGGAGTTTTTCGTAGCATACCAAAAGGGGGACTGGAAGCCTCTGTTGAAGTCTACGTTAAGAAAATCACTAATTACCCCGAGTTTAAAGATGGGGCTAATTTTCTTGGCACTTCAGCAATTGAAACATCCATACTTCAAGGAGGTCAAAAGGCTTATGGTGTAGAGTTTTTTATAAAAAGGAGTATGCGAAAACTTGATGGTTGGTTATCCTACACCTATTCCCGATCAATAGTACAGATTAATGGACCAAATTCATGGGATAAAATTAACGAGGGCGACGCTTACCCTTCCAACTACGACATACCCCATGCCTTGAATGCCTTAATCAATTACCATTTTAGTCGGCGATTAATTCTATCAACAGTTACCACCTATCAATCGGGAAGACCAATCACCTACCCCCAAGCATTGTACTATATTAATGGTACACAGTATGTTGATTATTCCAAACGCAATAAATATAATATCCCCGACTATTTCAGAATGGATATATCGTTAACCCTTGAAGGGAACCTTAAGAAATACAAGTTAATCCATAGCTCCTTTATGATTAGTGTGTATAACTTAACTGGTCGAAAAAATCCCTACTCAATATACTTTAAGTCAGAAAATGGTCAAATAAAGTGCTACAAGTACTCAATTATTGGTGTTCCATTACTTACAGTTACTTGGCTCTTTAAATTTGGAAATTATGCGTCAGATTAGAAATTTTCTGTTTTTTACAATTCTTATATCGGCAATTTCATCCTGTATTGAACCCTATTCGCCAAATCTAGGAGGTGGGTCTACTGCAAAATACGTTGTGAATGGCCAAATTACAGATCAGGAGGGGTATCAAACGGTTTCTATTTCTATGTCATCAACAATTGGAGAACCTCAATATAATCCCTTAACCGGTTGTGAAGTAAAAATTATTGACAACAATAGCAATGTTTATCAGCTAGACGAATTCGAAAAGGGTAACTATAGGGTTTGGATGGCAAAGGAGTCACTGAATCCGGGTAATTCATATCAGGTCAATATTCTAACCTCATTGGGGGTTGAGATTGTTTCTGATTTTGATAAGATGTCAGATTGCCCCGAGATAGACTCAGTCTATTTCATTAGAGAAGATATACCGACCACCAATCCCGATAAGCCCCTGCAGGGAATACAGTTTTATATCGACTTAAATGGGGAGAATACAAATAGCCATTATTTTAGGTGGGAGGTTATTGAAACATGGGAGCATCACGCAGCTTACCCTAAAATATGGTTTTGGGATAAAAGAAATATTATTAGGTTTACTCCACCCGATTATTCAATGTTTCTTTGTTGGTCAACTCAAAAAGTAGCAAATATCTATACTCTCTCCACTGAAAAACTTCTTCAAAACAGGTATAGTATGTTTAAACTTCATTTTGTCGACAACCTAACACAAAGGCTTACTTTCTGTTACAGCATAGTGGTTAATCAATTCAGTATTAGTGATTCAGCATACATGTACTGGGACAAACTTCGTATTAACAGCTCTGAACAGGGTGGTTTATACGGTGCTCAACCTTTGAGGTTTAAAGGAAATCTAAGATGTATTACCAATCCAGCGCTTGAGGTGCTGGGTTATTTTAGTGCGTCGTCAGTAAAAACGAAAAGGCTTTATATCCAAGATGTCGAGAACCTTGATAAATTTTACCTTCAATGTAAACCCCGCACTAGGCTTGGTTCTGATCTAAATAAAGAAGAAACCCAATACCTGACTGAAAGTGGTCAGATTATTGAGGATGCATGCATTGAATGTAATACTTTCGGGGGTTCATTTGTTAAACCCGATAATTGGCCTTATAATTTTTCGCCCTATTACTAGTAGAAATACTCATTGTAGGATTATGCTTTTAATCATTCTCATTACTTTTAAATAGATATATATTAATATTTTTTTATTTACAGCTGCTTATATATTAAACTTAGGATGCTTCGTATTAGAAATTTTCTTTTTTTGAATATTCTTATATCAGTATTTTCATCCTGTATTGATCCCTATTCGCCAAACTTAGGGAGTGGGTCTGCTGCGAAGTATGTTGTTTATGGCCAAATTACTGATCAGGAGGGGTATCAAACGGTTACTATTTCCATGTCGTCAACAGCTGAAAAATCTAAATATAATCCTTTGATCGGCTGCGAAGTAAAAATTATTGACAACAATAGCAATGTATATAAGCTAGCTGAATTCGAGAAGGGTAATTATAGGGTTTGGATGGCAAAGGAGTCACTGAATTCGGGAACATCCTACCAGGTCGATATATTAACTTCATCAGGAGTTGAGATTGTGTCTAACTTTGATCAAATGCCCGAATCACCAGAGATTGACTCGATTTACTACATTAGAGAAGATATACCAACCACTAATCCCGATAAACCCCTGCAGGGAATACAGTTTTATATTGATTTGGATGGAAGCAACACCAATAGCCATTATTTTAGGTGGGAGGTTATTGAAACATTGGAGCATCATGCATCATATCCTAAACTATGGTTTTGGAATATGAAAACCATAGTTGAGGTTTCTCCACCCGATTATTCAAAATTTATCTGCTGGACAACTCAACCTGTGAGGAATATCTATACTCTCTCCACTGAAAACCTTGTTCAAAATAAGTATAGTATGTATAAATTCCACTTTGTCGATAACCTAACGCAAAGACTTACTTTTTGTTACAGCCTTTTGATTAATCAATTTAGCATAAGTGAACCAACCTATAGATACTGGGATAAACTACGCATTAACAGCTCTGATCAGGGAGGATTATACGCTACGCAGCCAATACGCATTAAAGGAAACCTCAGAAGTATTACCAATCCGGAACTTGAGATACTAGGTATATTCAGCGCTTCGTCAATAAGAACGAAAAGGATTTTTGTCCAAAACGTAGAGAATCTTGAAAAATATTATCAGGAATGCGGTTCGCGCCCCATAGCTCCTTTTGATCTAAATGAATACGAAATTAAATACTTGCTTAATGTACCAGGAGAGGGTCTTCAAATTACTGGAAATGAATGTGTTGAATGTAATTATTTGGGTGGATCGCTTATTAAACCTAATTATTGGCCTTTTAATTATTCCTTTTACTAGCATGAGCAATATCTATTTTAAAAATCTGACGTTTGTACCTATTCTATTTATTTTAGGTAGATTAAAATTTCTTTATTTTGTTTATTTATAGTTATTTATATTATAATCTCAGTAGTATGCATCGGATTAAAGATATTTTTATTTTAAGCACTTTTTTTTTATTTCTTTCTTCTTGTATTGAACCCTATTCTCCAAATATGGGTGGGGAAGCTAGTGCAAAGTATGTTGTTTATGGCCAAATTACGGACCAAGAGGGTTATCAAACTATTTCTATTTCCATGTCGTCAACAATTGGAGAGCCCCAAAACAATCCCTTAACCGGCTGTGAAGTAAAAATTATTGACAATAATAGCCATGAATTTAAGCTAGACGAATTCGAGAAGGGTAATTATAGGGTATGGATGGCAAAAGAGTATCTGATTCCGGGTAATTCCTATCAGGTCAATATTTTAACTTCGTTAGGAGTTGAGATTGTTTCTGACTTTGATCAGATGCCAAAATGCCCTGAAATAGACTCCATTTACTACATTAGAAAGGATATACCGACATCCAATCCGAATAAACCAATGCAAGGAATACAATTTTATGTTGACATAGATGGAGGGAACACTAATTGCCATTATTATAGGTGGGAAATAACGGAAACGTGGGAGCATCATGCGGTATACCCTAAGATCTGGTACTGGAATACAAGAAATATTATTAGGTTTACCCCGCCGGATTATTCAAAGTTTCTTTGCTGGACTACTCAACCTGTTAGGAATATATATACTCTTTCAACAGAAAACCTTGTTGAAAATAGATTTAAAATGTTGTCATTTCATTTTGTCGACAACCAAACACAAAGACTAACCTATTGTTATAGCCTGTTGGTTCATCAGTTTGGCCTAAGTGAGCCTGGTTTCAGATACTGGGATAAACTACGTATCAACAGTACGGAACAAGGAGGATTATATGGTACTCAACCACAACGCATAAAAGGAAATCTAAAATGCATTACCGATCCAGAGCTTGAGATCTTAGGTTTTTTCAGTGCTTCGTCGCTAAGAACGAAAAGGATTTTTGTTCAAAACGTAGAAAACCTTGATCGATATTACCTTCAATGCAATTCGCGCCTCATAGAACCTGGAGAATTAACTCGAGAAGCACCCGAATACCTACTTGATGTACCTGGAGCGGGTCTCCAAATCATTGAGGCTGCATGTGTAGAATGTAATATTTTGGGAGGGTCGCTTGTTAAACCTTATTATTGGCCTTTAAACTATACACCTTACTAGTATGAAAATTATTTTTAGGATAACCTTAGTATTCATCCTCTTTACCTTTGTGGACATCGAAACACAAGGTCAGGCCATAAACAATCTCCCTGAAGGCGAGATGATTAACCTATTCACTGACAGAACCCTCTATATTTCGGGGGAGCAGATTCAATTTGCGGCTTACCTGCAAATTAACGAAAATAATAACAGTTCCCTTTCCGAGAATAATGCTGATCCTATTAAAAAACAACAAGTAATTGTAAGCAATATCATTTATGTTGAACTAATTACTCCCGATGGAGAAAAAATAATTGGGGGGAAATTTCAAGGTGAAAATTACTACAGTCTAGGTTGTATTACAATTCCAAAAGATCTTATAACAGGAATATACTATATTAGAGCCTATACAAAGTTTATGCGGAACAGGGGTCCAAAATTCTATCGCTACATATCGCTTAAAATTGTAAATCCCTATAAACCTGACATTATAAACACCAACTATGCTAATACTTTATCAAGAGATTCAATCATTCAAGAAGATACTTTAAATAGCTCAAAAATTATTTCGGTATCAATAGATAGAAAAGAGTATTCAACCCGAGATAGTATTAATGTTCAAATTAAGGGGGTAGACATAAAAAACAGTCCTTTAAGTTGTTTAACCTTAACCGTTATTCCTGACTATTCGTTTATTAATTGCTATAAAATTCAACCAGAGGTTGATAATTCTTCCATAAAACAGTTTTACCTCCCTGAGACAAATGGGATATCACTTACTGGTAGATTAAAAGATAGCAAATCAGAAAAATATTTGCCGAGTACAATTGTAAACCTTTCCGTTCTTGGCGATTGTAAAGATTTCATGGCTGTATATACCGATTCCATAGGACGTTTTTTCTTTAAAATACCAGAATTCAAAGGCGTTAGAGATATCTTTCTGTGCACTGAAACGTTGAATGACTCTAAATCAACCATTCTTATTGATAACGATTTTTGTCAGAGTAAAGTTAAATTACCAACACCCCCTTTTCACCTTACTGAAACAGAAAGAGATGCTGCTTTTAAACTCGCCCAAAATATTCAGATAGCATCATACTATAATAAAAAAACTCTTCTCAATTCTTCCAACCCAGCAAATAAGGCCTTTTATGGATTGCCTCAAGAGAATTTAGTTTTCGATAATTATATTCAACTTCCTACAATTGAGGACTATATAAATGAGATAGTACCTACGCTTAAAATTCGAAAACACAAAGGTACAAAGTACTTTAAAATATTCTCGACTCAACCCGAAATGGAAATTTTCAAACCACTAGTATTATTAGATCTGGTAGCAATTGATAACCCCGAAAAAATTCTTTCGTTGCCCCCTCATAATATTTCACATATTGAGACAATAAATTTTCCTTATATAAAAGGAGGTATAACGTATGGTGGTATAATCAGTATTTTTTCAAAAAAAGGTGATTTTGCAGGTATAGATCTTCCATCCTCTGGCGTATTTTTAAATTTTAATTTTCTTGCTGATTGTACATATAATTCTTTGGGTGAATCACTTTCTAATAATCAACCGGATTATAGGAATACAATATTATGGATGCCAAATATTAGTTTGAATTCTCATGACCCTAAAGGACTATCATTTTTTACACCTGATGCACCAGGGGAATACATTGTTTTAGTAAGAGGGATTACAAACGACGGAAAAGAATTTGCATGTAAGAAGTCATTTACTGTTCGGACTCGCAACTGAAATAAAAAGGCTATATAGTATCGCATTGAACTCGTTTATAAATTTCTATGTTCAAAAGGATCCGAAGACAATGTTTTCGGGTCTTTTAGTTAAAATGCTAGATAGAAATCAGCTGTTAACCTCTTGTACTCATCGGTATAATCCCCTTCGAATGTGTGAATTGATATAGCGTTCTCAGGGAAACGCTTTTTATTGAATGAGAATTCAGCCAGTATCCTTATAATCGGTTTACTGGGTTTTGTTTGAACAAAAAGTTTTTTATTACAGTAAATTCCATAGTTTGCCGCTTCAGCAATAAATATATTCCCTTCGATATAAGGAAAGATCGCACAAAAACGTCCATTGGGTGAAAGTAGTTTCTTTACCGCTTCAAGCAAATCGTCATTGGGTAGTTCATCGGTATGCCTAGCAATGGTACGTTCGGGCGAAGGGGATTTTAACGATTTGTTGAAATACGGGGGATTTGAAACTATTAAATCAAATTGAGATGAATGAGTTTTGGAAAAATTCTGCAGCGATAAAGCATCTACCGATAATCGAGCGCTCCATTGTGAGAGTTCAAAATTATGCTTGGCTTGCAAGGCGGATGCCGAATCGATTTCAACGGTGTGAACCAGGGCATCACAACGCTGAGCAATCATCAAAGCAATAACACCTGAACCCGTTCCGATATCTAATACCGAATTGACACACTCAACATCAGCCCAAGCACCCAGTAGAACGCCATCGGTGCCCACCTTCATTGCAGCGTCATCCTGTTTAATGACAAATTGCTTGAATCTAAAATAATTCTTTCCCATGCACTATAATCCAAATTTTTCATAAACACCTAACCCAAAAAGCGCAAAATCGTACTTTACAGGATCGTTCACATCAAATTTACTTAATATCGTTGTTAGTTCATCAACGGCCTTCCAATCATTCTGGTTGCGACTTAATAAACCTAACGATCTGGCAACTCTTCCTGAATGGGTATCTAAAGGCATCATTAAAGCCGAAGTTGGAATTGATTTCCAAAGTCCGAAATCAACACCCTCAATCGATGGGCGAACCATCCACCTTATGAACATGTTAATTCTCTTAGCAGCAGAACCTTCTAAAACATTGGCGACATGCTTAAGGGTATGATTTGGTGCTCCACCTATCAAAAACGCCTGCCGGAACTCTGCTATTGCTCCTTTAATAGTAGACTCTTTTTTGTAGCCATTTGTAAATATTTTCGCTAAACCACCCTCTTGGGTATAGATGAGGTTTAACACCTTTATATATTGAATGCAGTCGTTCTCGTTAAAGGTTCGATGAACAAAGCCTTTAAAACGATAATCATCCTTTTGGCTATAATTTACTATAAACTCGTAGGGAGAATCACCAAACTTACTTAGCAAGCGATCGATATTATAAATTATCATCTTTCGGGTTCCCCAGGCAAGGGTTGCAGTAAGCAATCCCGATATTTCGATATCCTCTGTGCATGAGTATCGATGAGGTATTTGAATAGGATCATCCTTAATAAATTTGGGGTTTGCATACAAATTGTACTTCTCCTCAAGAAAATCCTTTAGCTGATCCTTATCGAGCAATGTGTTCATTATACAAATCGACCATCGTTCATCGTAAGCTGCAAATCGGCCATTTGAGCAAGATCACGATCGTGGGTTACAATTACAAAGGTTTGTCCCATTTTGTCGCGTAGAGTAAAGAATAGCTTATGGAGATCTTCCCGATTCTGCGAATCGAGATTGCCAGAGGGTTCATCGGCAAGAATAACCAAGGGATTATTGATTAACGCTCTAGCAACGGCCACTCGTTGCTGTTCTCCACCTGAGAGTTGAGAAGGCTTATGGTCAAAGCGATCTGATAATCCAAGGAAATCAAGTAGTTCTTTAGCTCTCTTGTGCGCATCGTGGAAATTCTCTTTGGCTATCAACGCGGGCATACACACGTTTTCAACAGCGTTAAACTCGGGAAGTAGATGATGAAACTGAAAAACAAAACCAATGTTACTGTTCCTAAAACGTGCAAGCTGCTTATCCTTTAAACTAAAAACATCCTCCCCATTAATGCTTAAACTTCCAGAATCGGGTTGGCTAAGGGTTCCTAATATCTGTAAGAGTGTCGTTTTACCGGCACCACTAGGACCCACAATAGCAATTACTTTTTTTTCGGGAAGTTCTATCGTAACACCCTTAAGTACAGTAAGAGCACCAAATGATTTTACAATATTCTCGGCTTTAATCATCAATATCTACATTAGTTAAAGGCAAAGATATTAAAATATCAATTTATGCGTTGTTATGAGGTCGGCTTTGGAAAAACAAATTCTTTTACCAAACTTTGCTAGCAAATCAAGAACGCAAGAAAAAATGACACTTATTAAATCAATTTCTGGGATCAGAGGTACCATTGGCGGTATTGTATCCGAAAGCCTCACTCCTATCGATATAGTAAAATTTTCTGCAGCATACGCTGAATGGCTCAAAGGGCAGAATCCAAATAAAAAATGTAAGGTCGCCGTTGGGCGTGATGCGAGAATATCGGGTGAAATGGTGAGCAACATTGTGATTGGAACTCTTATGGGTTGTGGCATTGATGTTATTAACCTTGGATTAGCAACCACCCCAACAGTTGAGATGGCCGTGACCGGTATGGAGGCTGATGGCGGTTTAATACTTACAGCAAGCCATAATCCAAGGCAGTGGAATGCTTTAAAACTATTGAACGGTAAGGGTGAATTCCTTTCCGATGAGCATGGTAGAAAAGTGCTAGATATTGCAGAGAAGGGTACTTTTACATTTCCCGAAATAGATCATATTGGCGATTTAATTGATGAATACTCTTACATCGATGAACATATCAACAAGATTGTAGAATTAGACCTTGTTGATTGTAACGCAATAGCCAAGGCTAATTTTAAGGTTGCCATTGATTGTGTGAATTCGGTGGGCGGTATCGTACTCCCTCGTCTTTTAAACGTTCTTGGGGTAAAGGATATCGTTGAACTTTACACCGATCCAACGGGTGAATTTCCACACAACCCTGAGCCACTTCCCGAACATCTTGGTGATATTTCAAAAGCAATGGTAGAACATAAGGCGGATGTTGGTTTTGTGGTTGATCCAGATGTTGATCGGTTGGCTATCGTGAATGAGGATGGGACCATGTTCGGCGAGGAGTATACGCTTGTTGCAGTTGCAGATTACGTTCTATCCATTAAAAATGGGAATACCGTTTCGAACTTTTCAAGCACAGCCGCGCTGAGGGACATTACCCATAAATACGGTAAAGAGTACTATGCATCAGCTGTTGGTGAGGTGAATGTTGTAACCAAGATGAAGGAAGTGAATGCAATTATTGGAGGCGAAGGGAATGGTGGGGTTATTCTACCTGAACTTCACTATGGTAGGGATTCATTGGTTGGGATCGCCCTTTTCCTAAGCCATTTAGCAAAAAAGAAAATGAAATGCTCTGAACTTCGGAAATCGTACCCCGATTACCATATTTCAAAAAATAAAATTGAACTCAAATCGGGTATAAATCCTGATAATATCCTTAAGGTGCTTGCCGAAGAGTTTAAAAACTATCCACTTAATCTGGAGGATGGGCTTAGAATCGATCTTGAGGAGGGTTGGGTTCACATGCGGAAATCGAATACTGAGCCAATCATTAGGATCTACGCTGAAAGCAAGAGCCCTTTAAAAGCGGATGAGCTAGCAAAAAGAATGATGGAGAAGATCAAGAATATTTAATTTCAACTCACTTATTAATAAGATATAACAAATTTTAACGTATCGTTAACGCATTGCGCATTAAACAAATACTACTTTTATCTATCAAAGAGTTAATTAAAAAACTATAACAACATTGATCTAAGATGAAGCGAAAAATTATAATTGCCATTTCAGCCTTTGCAGTATTAATCATTATCTACTTTGCATTTGGGAAAAGCGAAAAAGGAAAAAATGCACCTCAGTTCACAAAAGCAACTTCAGGCGTATTTGAAGTTGTGGTCACAGTAACCGGTGAACTGAAAGCTCAAAACTCTGAGGATATTGAAGCGCCCACTGAACTTAGAGGAAGGAGTTTCAGAATATCAGATGTGAAAATACAGGATTTAGTCCCTGAAGGAACTGTTGTAGACTCAGGAGCATATGTTGCAACACTTGATAGATCAGCATTGAGCAATAGGCTGAAAGAGATTGAGGATGAACTCGAAAAAAGCCAACAAGCATATCTTAAAACCCAACTCGATACAACCCTTACTTTACGAGAGTTAAGGAACACATTGGTAAATCTGAAGTTCGACAAGGAAGAAAAACAAATTGTTGTTGATCAATCAAAATTTGAACCCCCTGCCACTCAGCGCCAAGCACAAATCAGCCTAGATAAATCGGATCGGGAGCATTCTCAAGCAATGTATAACTATAACCTAAAAAGAGACCAAGCAGAGGCCTCGATGAAGGAAGTGTCAATCAACCTTGAAAAGCAGAAGCGAGAAAAGCAGGATATGCTGGGCATCCTAAGTAAATTTGTAATCCTTGCGCCTAAACCTGGTATGGTAATCTACTACCGCGAGTGGAGCGGTCAGAAGCGTAAAGTTGGATCAACAGTAAGTCCTTGGGATTTAACGGTAGCAACCCTCCCCGACCTCTCCGTAATGAATTCAAAAACCTACGTTAACGAAATTGATATTAGCAAAGTTAAAAAAGGGCAAAAGGTAAGAATCGGAGTTGATGCTTTCCCCGAGAAAAAATATAACGGTGAAGTATTTGAAGTGGCTAACATCGGAGAACAACTCCCGAATACCGACGCTAAAGTTTTTGAAGTTGCG